>JAFAYP010000189.1 GCA_019240305.1 Solirubrobacterales bacterium | reverse complement strand
GGCGGCGCGCGCTTCCAGTGGCGAGCCGGCGTACGGGATCTCGACCGGCTTCGGCTCGCTGGCCCTGGTCCGGATCCCGGAGTCGGACCGGATCGCTCTGCAGCGCTCGCTGATCCGCTCGCACGCGGCCGGGATGGGGCCGCCGGTGGAGCGCGAGGTCGTGCGAGCGATGATGTTCCTGCGTGCCCGCTCGCTGGCCATGGGGCGCTCGGGCGCGCGGCCGGTCGTCGTCGAACGGATGCTGGCGTTGCTCGGGGCCGGTCTGACCCCCGTGGTGCCCGAACACGGATCGCTGGGGGCGAGCGGCGATCTGGCTCCGCTGGCCCACTGCGCGCTCGTGCTGACCGGCGAAGGGTCGGTGGTTGGTAACGACGGCGTCGTGCGACCGGCGGTTGACGCCCTCGCTGCCGCGGGGATCGCGCCGCTCGAGCTGACCGCCAAGGAGGGACTTGCGCTGATCAACGGCACCGACGGAATGCTCGGCATGCTGGTGCTCGCCGGGTGGGACCTGCTGCGGTTGCTGCGCGTGGCCGACGTGGCGGCGGCGATGTCCGTGGAAGCACTGCTCGGCACCGACCGGGCGTTCGCCGAGGACCTGATCGCCCTGCGCCCGCAGCCCGGCCAGATCGACAGCGCGTCGAACCTGCGCACGCTGCTCTCCCAGTCCGAGATCGTGGCCAGCCACCGGGTGGGCGACCCGCGCGTGCAGGACGCCTACTCGCTGCGCTGCGCGCCGCAGGTGATCGGGGCGGCGCGGGATGCGCTCGCCTTCGCGGATCAGGTGGCTTCGGTGGAGTTGCGCTCGGCCATCGACAACCCGATGGTCCTGCCCGACGGGCGGGTCGAGTCGTGCGGGAACTTCCACGGCGCCCCGGTCGGGCTGGCCTGTGACTACCTGGCCATCGCGGCCGCTGAGGTCGGCGCGATCGCCGAGCGGCGGACCGACCGGCTGCTCGACGCCGGGCGGTCGCACGGCCTGCCGGCCTTCCTGGCCGACAACCCCGGCGTCGACTCGGGGATGATGCTGGCCGGCTACACGCAGGCCGCGATGGTGGCCGAGAACCGCCGCCTGGCCGCGCCGGCGAGCGTCGACTCGCTGCCCACCAGTGCCATGCAGGAGGACCACGTGTCGATGGGCTGGGGAGCGGCACGCAAGCTGCGGGCGGTCGTGGCCAATCTGACCCGGATCGTGGCGGTTGAGCTGTGCTGCGCGGGCCGTGGGCTCGACCTGCGCGCGCCGCTGTCGCCGGCGCCGGGTACGGGAGCGGCGTTGACGGTGCTGCGCTCGGCTGTGCCCGGCCCCGGCCCGGACCGCTTCCTGTCCCCCGAGCTGGCCGCGGTCGAGTCGATGGTGCGCTCGGGCGCGGTGCTCGAGGCCGTGGAGCGCGCGGTCGGCCCGTTGCGCTAGCGGTCAGTTGTGCAGCGCCGCGATCGCCAGGCTGCCGGGGTTCGGGTCGTGGGGCGCGACGCTCGTCGTGTTCGAGCTTCAGCGGATCTCTCGTAGGGCGGGGTAGAGCGCGCGGTAGCGCTCGCGGCGCTCTCTGTAGGTGTCGACCCAGCCGGGGTCGGGGTCGACCGGGTCGCGGGGTTTGACGGTGGCAGCGACGGCGGTATGGACGTCGGGCCACGTGCCGGCGGCGCACCCGCCGAGGATGGCTGCGCCGAACGCCGCCCCCTCGTCGACCGCGACGCGCTCGAGTGGGAGCTCGAGGACGCTCGCGGTGATCCTGGTCCACAGGTCGCTGCGGGCGCCGCCGCCCGAGATGCGCCCGCCGGTTGGTGGCTCGCCGCCGAGTTCGGCGATCAGATCGAGCGAATCTCTGAGTCCGAACGCGACGCCCTCGAGCACTGCTCTCGTCATCGCCCCGCGGTCGTGGCGAATGCTCAGGCCGACGAACGCGCCGCGGGCATCGGGGTCGGCGTGCGGCGTGCGCTCGCCGGCCAGGTAGGGGAGGAAGAGGAGGTTCTCGGTGCCGGGCGGCCAGTCCTCGGCCCCCGCCAGCAGTTGATCGAAGGACATATCGGGCGCGACGGTGTTGCGCAGCCAGCTCAGCGAGCCGGCCGCCGAGAGCATCACGCCCATGGCGTGCCATTCATTTGGAACCGCGTGGCAGAACGCGTGGATACGGGCCTGGCCTTCGTCGGCGGCGTATTCGCTTTGTGCCGCGAACACGACCCCGGAGGTCCCCAGCGCGACCGACAGCGGCCCGGGGCGGTCGACGCCCACGCCGAGCGCGCCGGCCGCCTGGTCGCCCGCCCCGGCGGCCACCGGGACATCGTTTTCGGTGTGCCCGGAGACGGCCGGACTCTCGTATGGGTTCGGGAGCCAGGCCGGGTCGATCTGCAGGGCGCTCAGAACCTCCTCGCTCCAGGTGCGGTGCGCGACGTCGAGCAGGAGCATGCCCGACGCGTCGCTGACATCGGTGGCGTGCTCGCCGGTCAGGCGCAGCCGTACGTAGTCCTTCGGCAGCGCGATCCGGGCGATCCGGTCGTAGATGTCGGGCTCGTGGTTTCGCAGCCACAGGAGCTTGGGTGCGGTGAAGCCGGTCAGGGCGCGGTTGCCGGTCAGCGCGATCAGCTTCTCGAGGCCGATCGTCTGCTCGATCTCCTCGCACTCGGCCTGGGTGCGCTGGTCGTTCCAGAGGATCGCCGGGCGCAGGACGTCGTCTTGCGCGTCGAGGGCGACCAGCCCGTGCATCTGCCCGCTCAGCCCGATGCCGGCGGGTTCGCCGGCGGCCTCCGTGAGCTGCTGAAGGACGGTCTCGGTGGCGCGCCACCAGTCCTCGGGGTCCTGCTCGGCCCAGCCGGGGCGCGGCGTGGACAGCGGGTACTCGGCCTCGACGCGAGCGAGGACGCCGCCCTCCGGATCGATGGCCAGGCCCTTGGCCGCGCTTGTCCCGACGTCGATCCCGAATAGCGCGGTCATCGGGGGGGTGGAACTGGCGCGGCCAGATGCTCTTGTTGTACGTGACGTGCTCGCCACCCCACAGGGGCTCGGGAAGAAACTCGGACTATTTCCGAGTTTCTTCCCAAGGGGTCGATGCGGAGATCGCGCGGGTGGCGGCGAAGCAGGCCGGAAACATCACGCGCCGGCAGTTGCTCGGGCTGGGGGTGGACGACGATGCGATCCGGTACCGGGTGAAGATCGGGCGGCTGTACCGCGTCTTCCGGGGCGTGTACTCGGTCGGCAGGCGTCCGATCACCGTGCAGGAGTGGGCGAGCGCGGCCGTGTTGGCCTGTGGTCCGGGTGCCGCGCTCAGCCACGCATCGGCCATGGTGCTGTGGGGGTACTG
>JAFAYP010000047.1 GCA_019240305.1 Solirubrobacterales bacterium | reverse complement strand
AGAACCCAGAGCGCGACGGCGGCTCCGAGCCCGGCGATCGACGGTCGGTGAGTCATTCGAGCCTCACCCGCGCCCCAGAGCAACGCTCGTCCGTTCCACGCGGCGGTGCCCGGCCGAGTCGATGGCTACGAACTGCACGACAAGCCTGGCGGCGCCGAGCCCGGTGAGTTGGCGCGCCGGCAGACGGAGGAAGATCTCGGTGTATGGCTTGGGGATCTCCGACTCGGTCTCGTAGAACGACGCGATGGGCTGCAGGCGCCGGCCGCGACGCACTGACACGGTCACGGTGACATCAGCCGCACGGGACAGCTGCACGGCCACGGGAAGGCCCCGGCGGAGGGTCGCGGTCAGTGAAGAACGAAGCGGCCGCACGTGGAACACCAGCGGCGGTCCGCTGAGCGCCGCGACGGTAGGTGCCCTTGCTTCACGGGCGAGCGCGGCCGAAGCGCCGGTCCCTTTGGAGTTGCAGGCCCCGGTGCCACTGTCGATGGTCTGCCCGCCGATGTTCACGAAGCGCCACGAATAGCTGGTGGCGTGAAGCGTCATGACCAGCACGCCATAATCGCTTGAGTCATCGGCCTGGAGGGTTGATGGGGGCGAGCTCCCGTGGAGCCCGTTCAGGCTCTCGCCGCCGGTTCCGACCACGAACTCCCGGATGCCCGTCGGGTCGGCCGCTCCCGACGGATTCATTTGGGTGAAGCGCTCGTATAGGTGGTCGTGCCCATTGAGTACGACGTCTGCATGGTCGTTGTACAGCGCCGTCCACAGTGGGAGAACGCTTGAAGCGCCGAGGGTCCAGCCGTACGAGAACAGCGGGTGGTGCCACGTCGCGAGCACGCACGGCTGGGTGTTCGTCGCGAGATCGTTCTGCAGCCAGGCCGTCTCGGCCGATGTCGTGCCCCCCGTGAGGGCGTCCGCGCAGCCGCTGTTCGTACAGTTGGAATTAAGCGCGACGATGTGCCAAGTGCCGAGGTTGAACGAGTAATAGCCGCCGGTCGGGTTGCTCGAGACGCCGGTCGTCACGCCGTTATCGCCGAAGTACTGGAAGTAGCCCGCCGCTCCCGACGTGATGTACTCGTGGTTGCCCGGAACCGGGTGAACGATCGAATTGAAATCGGCTCCCCACGAGAGGGCGTATTCAGCCGTGTACTCGCTGTCCAGGCCCGAGTCGTACTGGTTATCGCCAAGCACGAGGACCGCGTTCGGATTGAAGGTCTTGGCGAGCGCCGCGGTCGCCGTCTGCTCGCAGGGACTGCAGCCTGGAGGACGCGCGATGTCCCCCACCGCGACCACGACAGGATCGCCAGGTGATGTGCCCGAGCCAACCGGCCCTGTGACGGCCGATGTTGCCGAGGCCGAACCGGCGGTGTTGCTGGCGGTGACCGACACGCGAATCGTCGAGCCGACGTCAGCATTGCTGGTGGGATATGTCGAAGCGCTCACGCCGGTCGCGGAACACGAGCCGGCGTTACAGCGCTGCCATTGGTAGCCGTAGCTCGTCGGTCCGTTCGACCAGGTGCCGGTTGAAGCGCTCAGCGTGTAGCCCTCAGTTGCAGTGCCGCTGATAGTCGGCGGCGCGGTATTTTGAGGGAGGCCGGAGGGCGAGAAAGGCGTCGAGGAGCCGGTCGGTGCGAACGGTGAAGACAGCGTCGACGTCGTCGACACGGTTCCGGGCGGCACGGGCGCTTTCGGCTTCTTGACCTTCACGCAGCGCAGGACACGCGTGTAGACGGTCACGCCGTAAACACGGACGATCCGTCCGTGGCGTCGCTTTGGCACCCAGACGGCTCGTCGCACGTAGCCGGCGCGACACTTCGCTCGGTGAGGGGTCGTTTTCGCCTGCGACGCCCCAGCGAAGAGAAGTCCGGCCCCCACCAACAGCGCGATGCCCCAGACACGCTTCATAAGCCCATACTTCGGCTAGGGTGAGGCCGGCCTGGATCGTTCGCAAAACCTGCGGGTTGCCTGTGTGGCGCAGCGTGCTCTCGCGGAGCCGAGGCTCCACGAGCGTACGCTGAGTGTCACGGCCAGCTCGCCCACGTCGGGTAGTGTGTTGGCATACGAGCCGAACGCCAATGGGGCTTCTCGCCCCTCCTGTGTTCAAGCCTGAACGACGGATGGGTCGTAGACAGATTGCCTATCGGTAGTTCGAGTGCGGTGGGATTGCCGGAGTCGAGCTAACTGCGCCGGTTTTTCATCGGAACGTTCATACCGTTGAACGTTGTTTCCCCCAGTTGTCCTATTCACCTCACGGCGCTGCGCGGTCACGCTGGTTCACGCTGCGGTGATGTGACCACGCTCGAAACGAGCGTTTTCGGCGGTCCATCCTGATCCACGCTGCTGCGACCATGCCAAGCGCGCCAAGACGCCATCGCAACCCAAGACGCCACGTTCGGGATGCCAGCGACCGCGCAAACGATGCGCTCACGAACCTGAGTGCTTATGCGTTGACGCTCGACGCCGAGTACCACCGACTCGACGATCGCTTGCTCGAGCTGACCAAAACCGAGTCGGCGGCGGCGGAGCTGGGCACGGTTCTTCGGGAGCGTGACGAGATCGGGGCGGAGCGCGACGCATTCCGGTACGCGGTGGGGGCGCTTCGCGAGCAGCTCCCGATGGATCCGCTGAGCGGTAGCTGACCGTCACGTCCGCGCTGCCAGCACCGCTCCAGCTCGGTTATCGCCCGTCGTCAATCGTCGCGGTTCAGCGTCGGCCTGATCAGACCTTGAACGCGGGATGGCTCAGGCAGCCCCATTGACGCGGTGAATTGGCTAGTGGTTAATCAGCCATCCACTGATGGCTGACCAGCGGGCATGAAGTGCGAAAGCGGCGGGCAATCCGGGAGCTAACCCCTTTGGGTTGGGTGCGACCTGAGCTATGAGCGATCCGAACAACTCAGTCGTGGTTCTCGGTGGAGGTCGCGGCTTGGACTCAGTCCTGCGCGCGCTTCGCGGAGCGGACATCCGCCTGACTGTGATCGTGAGCATTGCCCACGAGGGGGGACAAAAAGGCGATCCTCAGCAGCGCCTGACCGGGGCGGATGTCGAAGAGCTCCGGCGCTCGTTGGAGGCATTGAGCGGCGAGGGTCCGCTGCTTCGCGCCCTCCGTCGGCCACTGACGATCGAGCAACTCGGGCGCCATCGCCTCGGAAACCTCGCCCTCGCCTCGGCGGCCGCGGCGTTCGGTGACTACAGCCGGGCGAGCATCTGGCTCGGCGAGCAACTAGGTATTGACGGAGCCGTGCTGCCGGCCACGATCGAGCCAACGCGCCAGCAGATCGAGGTCGTCGACCAAGCAGCGATGTTGAAGCGGCAACGTGGACGCAGACGCAGGGTCCGGAAGCTCCGGTTCGTCGGCGACATGACCCGTTCCCCCGACGCGGCAATCACGGCGATCGAGGAGGCGGACTGGGTGCTGCTGGCTCCGGGCGCGCTCTACCGAAGCGTGTTACCAACGGCCGCAGTACCTGACGTGTCTGCCGCACTCACGAGGACCTGTGCGCGTGTGGTATGGATCGCGAACCTGGAGCCTGACCCGCTCGAGGGGCAGAACCTCAACGCCATCGAGCACCTTCTGGTGCTGCGAATGCACGGCGTTCGCGTTGACCTGGTACTCCACGACGAGTCGGCAGCACTCAAGTTCGATTCCGCTGAGCTGACAAAGCACGGCGCCGAGTCCGTGTCACGTGCGCTACGCAGCCGCACCGACCCGGCATTGCACGCTCCCGAGCGGCTGCGCGCGGCGTTGAGCGGGTTGCTCAGCCTGCA
>JAFAYP010000537.1 GCA_019240305.1 Solirubrobacterales bacterium | reverse complement strand
CCCGCGTCTCCCTGCTCGGCGCGCCCGCCGCCTGACTCGGCCTCGGCGCTGGCCCCGTTCTCGCCCTGCCCGTCTCGCAGATATGAGAGCAGGCCGCCGGCGAGCAGGATCTCGCGTTCGTGCTCGGAGAAGTCGTGGCTCAGGGTGAGCTCGTCTCCGTCCTCGAGCTTGGCGCTGATCGTGTCCGAGCCGCTCTCGAGCTCCTCGCGGAGCTTCGGCAGCGACCACTTCTGCCCCACCTCGGCCTTGTCGTAGTCGGACTCCTCGGAGAAGGTGAGCGCGACGATCCCCTGGGCGATCAGGTTGCGGCGGTGAATCCGGGCAAACGACTTGGCGATCACCGCCTTGACGCCGAGGTGCAGGGGCGCCAGTGCGGCGTGCTCGCGCGAGGAGCCCTGGCCGTAGTTCTCGCCGGCCACGATGAACCCGCTCCCCCACTCCTTGAGCCGCTTGCGGAACTCGGGATCGCGGTGGCGCAGGGTGAACTCGGCAATCGCCGGCACGTTCGAGCGGTAGGCCATGACCTCGACCCCGTCGGGAGCGAGGTCCCCGGTGGAGATGTCGTCGGGCTGGACGGTGGCCACGCACGCCTCCAGTGAGTCGCCCAGCGGCTTGTGCTCCGGCGGGCGCTTGATGTTCGGTCCGCGCGGAATCTCGATCTTCTCCGCCTCGGCTTCGTCGGCCGGCGCGAAGATGTGGACGTCCGAGATATACGGGCGAAGCTCGGGCATCGGCCGCAGCTCGGGCGGCTCGCCGTATTCGCGCGGGTCCTCGATCTTGCCGGTGAGCAGCGACACGGCGGCCACGGCCGGCGAGCACAGGAACACCGAGTCCTCCGGCGTGCCCGAGCGGCCCGGGAAGTTGCGGTTGAAGGTGCGCAGGGAGTTGGCGTCCGATGGGGGCGCCTGCCCCATGCCGACGCACGGACCGCAGACCGGCTCGAGCATCCGCACGCCGCCGTCGGACAGCTGGCGGTAGACGCCCGACTCGGCGATCGCGGCGAGGATCTGACGGGAGCCGGGAGTGGCGGTGGCGGCGATCGAGGGGTGCACGATCTGCCCGTCCTTGTCGGCCAGGATCGCACCGGCCAGCGCGAGGTCGTTGTAGCCCGAGTTCACCGAGGAGCCGATGCACACCTGGGCGATCTCCGTGCCGGCCACCTCCTCGACTCCCACCACGTTGTCGGGGTTGTGCGGCTTGGCCACCAGCGGGCCGAGCCCGTCCAGGTCGATCTCCACGCGGTCGTCGTACTCGGCTCCGTCCTCGGGGCCGACGTCGACGAAGTCGTCCTCGCGCTCCTGGTGCTTCAGCCACCTCTTGGTGTTCTCGTCGGGCGGGAACACGGCGGCGGTGGCGCCCAGCTCCGCGATCATGTTGGCGATCGTGGCCCGTTCGGGGATGCTCAGGTCGGTCGTCCCCGGACCGGTGAACTCGAACACCTTGTTCTTGCCGCCGCTGGCGCTCAGACGCCTGAGCAGCTCGAGGATGATGTCCTTGGCCTGTACCCACGGGCGGTGCAGCTTGTTCTCCAACCGGACCTCGACCACCTCGGGGCAGGAGATCTCGTAGGGATGGCCGCCCAGCACGACGGCCACGTCGAGTCCGCCGGCCCCGATCGCGATCATTCCCAGGCAGCCGGCCTGGACGGTGTGGGAGTCGGCGCCCAGCATGGTCTGTCCCGGCTTGCCGAAGCGCTCCATGTGGATGTAATGGCTGATGCCGTTGCCCGGGCGCGAGAAGTGCAGCCCGTACTTGCGAGCCAGCGCCTGGAGCATGCGGTGGTCATCCGGATTCTTGTAGTCGAGCTGAACCACGTTGTGATCGATGTACTGCACGGCCCGCTCGATCTTGATCCGCGGTTCACCGAGCTCCTCGAACTGCATGAGCGCCATCGTCCCGGTGGCGTCCTGGAGCAGAGCCTGGTCCATGCGGATCGCGATCGGGCGACCCGGCTTGAGCTCCCCGTCTTCGAGATGCTCGTTGAGGATCTGGCGGGTCAGGTTCTGGGGCATGTCGGTGTCTCCTCGGGCGGCGGATCCGGCGTCATGCTCTGAACCTACCCCGCCCCTGGGCCACCATGCGCTCCTCAGCGCTGGCCGTCGCGATGGCGTATGCGATCGGGCCGTCGCGCCGCTCCACGCGCGCCTCGAGCTCGAGGAAGGTGCCGACCGGGGTCGGCGCGCGCAGCGTGACCTCGAAGGCGAGCGCTCGTGCGTTCGGACCGCAGGCCAGCGCCATCGCCTCGAGCAGCGAGGCGCCCACGACTCCCTCGTGGCCCTGGCCGCGATCAGCTCCCTGGTGGTCCTGCTTGAGAAAGCAGCGCCCGGCCACGCTGCCGGGCGCCACCTCCTGTACCTCGAGCAGCAGACCGAACAGGTTGACCCGCCCGCACCCGAAGCAGAGCTCGTGGTGGACGAGCGGCACCGGCTACTTCAGCCGGAACGCCTTGATGCGGACGTCGTACTGCTGGGCGTCGCGCGAGTAGACGCCGTAGGCCAGCGCCTGGATCAGCGACAGCAGTGCGGTGTGCGAGCGGACGAAGGCCGGCGTGTTCGATGAGTAATAGAGGCGGATCCGCGCCAGGCGGGCGACCTCCGAGAGCGTTGCGTCGGTGATCGCCAGCGTCGGCGCCTTGCGGTGGCGGGCAAGCTTCATGGTGCGCGTGATCAGCGGGTGCGGGCGCCCGGCCGACAGGCCGACGACCAGGGTCTGCTCGTCGATCCGGCTGAGGCGTCCGAGCGCCTCCTGTGACGGGCTCGCCACGATCTCGGCGCGGAGGTCGAGCAGCATCAGCAGGTGGCGCAGGTAGCTGGCGAAGAACGCCATCTGGTCGGTACCGGCGATCAGCACCTTGCCGGCCGACACGATCGCGTCGATCGCCGCCTCGAGGTCGGTGCGCGAGAGCTTGTGCGCGGTGTCCTCGAGGTTCACGTGGTCGGCGGCCAGCGCGGCCTCTGACTCGGTGTGATCGAGCGAGAACAGGGGCGCCGCGGCCGTGCTCGAGCCGTTCATCACGCCCGGCGGCCGGCGCCGGTACTCATCGCGAGCGGCCTGCTGAAGCTCGGGGAAGCCTTCGAAGCCGAGCGCCTGGGAGAAGCGCACGACCGTGCTCGAGGAGGTGCTGGCGCGGCGCGCCAGTTCCTCAGCGGTCTGGAACGCCGCCTCGTCCAGGTGATCGACGATGTACTGGGCCACGTCCTTCTGTGAGCGAGAGAACTCGTCGAACCGCGCCCGGATATAGGCGGACAGGGCCTGATGGCCGTTGGGCTGAGCGGTTGCGGTGGGAGCGGCGGGCTGCTTCATCGGCAGGCGTCTGATTCGACGCCCGCCGCCGGCGTCCTTCACGCATTCTTCGAGCGCCGCTCCGAAGAGCTACACGTCGCGCTTCCGGCGCTCCTGGTTCTCCTTGCGCTCCGCCATGACCTGACCGACGATGTAGACGATCAGCACATTGGCGATCACGCCGATGCCCAGAAACGTGGCCAGCAGGGCAATCGTCGAACCAAGGGAGCTGGGGCTCTGGCCAAGGAAGCCGGCGAGGATGTACATCGCCCCAGGAGGCTACCGGACACCCCTGCGGCGCGATTTGCCGAGGCCGCCGCGGCTGCTAGCGTCGCGCCCGATTGCCGCCGTGACGGCTGATCGCGGCCCTGTAGCTCAGTTGGTAGAGCAGCGGACTCATAATCCGTCGCGCCCAGGTTCGAGTCCTGGCAGGGCCACCTGAGATCTGCCC
>JAFAYP010000520.1 GCA_019240305.1 Solirubrobacterales bacterium | reverse complement strand
TCGGCGCAAGATCCACCTCGAGGAGCCGATCCGCCACACCGGCACGTACATGGTCGTCGTCGAGGTCACTGACGAGGTGACCTCGACCGTGAAGACCATGGTGGTTGCAGCCGACAAGTAGTCGCCGGGCACCGGGATCCGGGCTGCCGGGCTGCCCGGGCACACTTCCGGTCCGTGCGGGCACGGCTGGTCTGACCCTCTCACGGAAGTCTCGCTCGGAGCGGGAACCACCCGTGTGGCGACGTCCGCGCGAAACCTAGACTCGACCACGAGCATGAGCGCCGTCCAGAGCATCGCGGTTCCGCCCCACAACCTGGAGGCCGAGAAATCGGTTCTCGGGGCGGTGCTGCTCGACGAGCGCCACCTCCACGCCCTGCTCGTGGAGCAGCATCTGCGTCCCGAGCACTTCTACCGCGAGCAGCACGGCGCGGTGTTCGCGGCGATGATCGAACTCTACGAGAACGATCGCAAGATCGATCACCTGACGGTGGCCGAGACATTGCGTCAGCGGGGCAAGCTCGAGGAGGTCGGCGGCCCGGCGGCGATCGATGAGCTGGCCGGATGGGTGCCGGCGGCCGGCCACGCGCGTGAGTACGGCCAGATCGTGCGCGACAACTCCCAGCTCCGGGCCCTGCTGACCACCTCGTACGAGATCCAGGCCAGCGTGCTGTCGCGAGAGGCCCCTCCCCGCGACCTGGTCGAGCGGGCCGAGCGCTCGGTGCTCGAGGTGGCCCACGACGATCGCCAGAAGAAGTTCCGTCCGATCGCCGAGGTCCTCCACGAGGAGACCGACAAGCTCCACCGCCTGTCGGTGGCCAAGACTCCGCTGACCGGCACGCCGTCGGGCTTCAAGGACCTCGACGAGATGACCGGCGGCTTTCAGCCCGGCAACCTGATCATCATCGCCGCGCGCCCGTCGATGGGCAAGTCCGCGCTGGTCGCGAACATCGCCGAGAACGCGGTGCTCGGCACCGGACACCCGGCCCAGCAGCCGAGCTCGGTCGCCCTGTTCTCGCTCGAGATGTCGGAGTCCGAGCTGGCCCAGCGCTTTGTCGCCTCCCAGGCCCGGATTCGGGGCGAGGAGCTCCGCAAGGGCCGGGTGGCCGAGAACCGCTGGCCGAAGATCCTGTCGGCGTGCCAGCGGCTGTCCGAGGCGCCGCTGTGGATCGATGACTCGAGCGACACCGGCGTGCTCGAGGTGCGAGCCAAGGCGCGCCGGCTTCACCATCAGCTCGAGAGCGGACTCGGGCTGATCATCATCGACTACCTCCAGCTGATGCGCCATGAAGGCCGGGTGGAGAGCCGCGTCGAGCAGGTGGGCCAGATCTCCCGCGGGTTGAAGGGGCTGGCCCGCGAGCTGAACGTGCCGGTGATCGCCCTCTCGCAGCTCAGCCGCGCGGTGGAGCAGCGCGGTGGAGAGAAGCGCCCGATCCTGTCCGACCTGCGCGAGTCGGGTCAGATCGAGCAGGACGCCGACCTGGTGATGTTCATCTATCGCGAGGAGTACTACGAGAAGGACTCCGAGCGCCCGGGAGAGGCCGACATCATCATCGCCAAGCACCGCAACGGGCCGGTGGGTGACGTGGTGCTCACCTTCCAGAAGGAGTATCCGAAGTTCATGAACTACGCCGGCGAGCGGTTCGCTGCATGAGCGAGACCGGGGTCGGGAGCGCGGGATGAGCGCGACGGGGGCCGAGGGCGTGGCGCCGACGCGCGAGCGGCGTGAGTTCAGGGCCTGTCCGTTCGAGTGCTGCGACGGCAGCGGCATGCTCTACGACGAGGCGTCGAACACCGCCTACGACTGTCGCTGCCGGCGGCAGATCATCGCGCTGCGCAAGGCGCGCAGCCTGTCCGCAGTGATCCCCCGCCGCTATCTCGACGTGGCCTTCGATCGCTACCCGGTGACCGAGATCGAGCCGAATGTAGTGGCGGCCACGCGCCGGTTCGCGGGTCGGATCGACGAGCACCTGGACGCGGGCCGGGGGCTGTGGTTCATGGGAACGGTCGGGACCGGCAAGACGACACTCGCGATGCTGGTCTCCAAGGCGGCACTCGAG
Source organism: Solirubrobacterales bacterium (assembly GCA_019240305.1). Lineage (GTDB taxonomy): Bacteria > Actinomycetota > Thermoleophilia > Solirubrobacterales > Solirubrobacteraceae > Palsa-465. Next base: position 1,615 of record JAFAYP010000520.1, on the reverse strand, counting down.
GCCGGCCGCTCGGTGGCGATCTACTCACTGCCCCGCCTGCTCAACGAGATCCGCGACACCCACCGCGCCGAGCGCTCGCACGTCGACCTGCTCGACCGGCTGACCGCGGTCGACCTGCTGCACGTCGACGACGTGGGCGCCGAGCGGAGCACCGACTGGGTGCTCGAGGAGCTCTACTCGATCGTCAACGCCCGCTATGAGGACAAGCGCTCGATGGTCATCACCACCAACATCCTCGACCGAGAGGCGCTGTGTGAGCAGATCAGCGAGCGGACCGTCTCGCGGCTGACCGAGATGTGCGACGAGCTGCCGCTGCTCGGGGACGACCGGCGTATGGATCTGCGCTCGGCCCAGTAGCCGGATAGCGCCTCCCGCGCGGTGCCATACGATGGCGATGTGCCGTTCACGCTCACGAACATCAGGGAGGATCTGGAAGACCTCGGCTCAAACTTCGACGGCGCGCCAGAGCTCGAGTTCCGCGCGGCGACCAAGGGGCTCGAGCTCAAGGAGTCCGCGCTGAGCTATCAGCGCATCCCGCCCGGGTATCGCTTTCCCTACGGCCACACGCACAAGATCCAAGAGGAGGTGTACGTGGTCGTGCGCGGGAGCGGGCGGATGAAGGTCGACGAGGAGATCGTCGAGCTCAAGGAGTGGGACGCGGTGCGCGTCGCGCCCGGTGCCTGGCGCGGCTACGAGGCCGGGCAGGAGGGGCTCGAGATGCTCGTCATCGGCGCGCCCAATCTCGGCCAGAATCCGCGCGAGGACGTCGAGGGCCGCCGCGACTGGTGGGCTGACTAGCGGCCGCTGGTAGAGCCGTCAGTCGTCCTGCTGGCGCTCCGCCCTCGCCCGCTCCTCGAGCTTCTCGGCCAGATAGCCGGCCTTCTCGGCCCGTCGCTCGTGCTGAGCCGCCTCCGCCTCGTCGGCCACGCGGCCGGCGCGCTTGCGCTCGGCCTTCTCGCGCTCGAGCTGGGTGATCTTGAGTTCCTCGGTGATGGGGTCCTCAGCCATGCTCAGAACGTAGCGCCTCATAAGGCGCCACGTCGATCTAACTTGCCATGATCGGCTGGATGGCCGCGGCAGAACCTCGTTCGGAGCCCATCCTTGGCGTGCTCGGCATCGACCACGTGCAGGTGGCGGCCCCGGCGGGAGGCGAAGATGAGGCACGCCGGTTCTACGGCGGCCTGCTCGAGCTCCCCGAGCTGCCCAAACCGGCGTCGCTCCGGACCCGTGGCGGCGTGTGGTTCGCTTGCGGCGCGCATCAGCTCCACGTTGGGATCGCCGAGCCGTTCGCGCCGGCCACCAAGGCACACCCGGCGCTCGCGGTGGGCGAGGCCGACCTCGATCGCCTGGGCGAACGGCTGGCTGCGGCCGGCTCCCCGGTGCAGTGGGACGACGCGGTCGCGGGCACGCGGCGGTTCTACACGGCCGATCCGTGGGGCAACCGGATCGAGCTGGTCGCCGTCGGCTAGTGTCGCGCGCGTCCGGGTCGGTCACCTAGCCGAGAACGCTCGCGGGCCGAGCTGGCTGAACCGTGTCGGAGCGCTCCGTCCCCGCCGCACAGCCGAGGGCTACCCGGCTGCGCCACCAGAGAATGTGAGATCACGCACAAACGGGC
>JAFAYP010000589.1 GCA_019240305.1 Solirubrobacterales bacterium | reverse complement strand
ATAGGCTCGGGCGAAGCCGCAGACATCGGCGCCTCCCGCCGTCCGAGCCACTCTAACCGGCCCTTTCTGGCACGTACCCCTGCCCGTCCCGATTGGGCCAAACCTGGATCGGAAGCCGCCCGCTGAGAATGCGGGCGGTTTTCGTGTCGGGGTGTGGCGTGACGTCCCAGCCACGCCACACCCTCTAGCTTTGTCAGGCCCCTGCTACGCCAGGTTCGAACGGCGGGGGTAGGCGACGGTTGGGTCTGTGAGGACGTTGACCAGCGCCGGCTGGCCCGACGACATTGCTCGGTCTAGGGCCGGCCTCAGCTCGGTGGGGGTGCGGACTAGCTCGGCGTGACAGCCGAGGGCTTCGGCGATCTGGTCGTAGCGGGTCTCGGGGCGGAGCTCGGCGGCGAGCGAGTAGCCGTAGATGGCCTCCATGGGGTGCTTCTCGAGAGCCCAGATGCCGTTGTTGCCGACCACGGCGAGGACGGCGACGCCGTGGCGGGCGAGTGTGTCGAACTCCATCCCGGCGAAGCCGAAGGCGCCGTCGCCCAGGAGCAGCACGACCTGGCGGTCGGGGTAGGCCAGCTTGGCCGCCAGCGCGTAGCCGGGGCCGCAGCCCAGGCAGCCGAGCGGTCCCGGGTCAAGCCAGCAGCCCGGCTCGTAGGAGTCGATCACGCGGCCGGCGTAGGAGACGAAATCGCCGCCGTCGCCGACGACGATCGCGTCGCGGTCGAGCAGGTCGATCAGCTCGCCGTACACCCGCATCGGATGCAGCGGGGTTCGGTCGTCGGCCAGCTCGGCGGCCTCGCCGGCGCGCGCCTCATCCTCGGCGGCGCGCAGCGAGCGGATCCACGCGCCGCGTTCGGAGTCGCCGCCGGGCGGGCCGGCCGCGGCGCGCAGGGCGCCGAGCGTCGCGGGCAGCGCACCGTAGAGCTCGGCTGCCAGCTCGCGCGGCGGGGCACGGTCGGGCTCGGCAGCGTCGATCGCCACGATCTCAGCGTCTGCGGCGAAGGCCGCGCCGAAGCCGAGCCGGAAGTCGAGCGGCGCGCCGATCAGCAGCGCCACATCGGCGCCCGAGAGCCCGGTGCGTCGCGCGCGCGAGAAGGCCAGCTCGTGGTCGGCGGGGACGCACCCGCGGGCCAGGCCATTGGTGAACACCGGGATCCGCAGCTGCTCGGCCAGTGCCACCAGCGCAGCCTCGCCACGCCCCCAGTACAGGCCGGCGCCGGCCATGATCACCGGCCGCTCGGCTTCGCGCAGGGCGGCCGCGGCGCGCTCGATATCCCGCCCGTCGGCGCCCGACTCGAGCCATGGTTCGGGCAGTGACGGCGGCGCCGGGGGGGCGTCGGCCTCGCCGAACACGTGGTCGAGCGGAAAGTCGAGGAAGGTGGGGCCACCGTGCGGCGTGATCGCCGTCCGGAGGGCCTGATCGACGAGCGCGGGAATTTCGTCGGTCTCCTGGGCGGTGGCGGCGAGCTTGACCAGCGGGCGCACGAACGGCACGTGGTCGATCTCCTGCAGCGATCCCTGCCCCCAGCGGAACTGCGGGGCCCGCCCGCCCAGCACGAGGACCGGTGACTGGTTGTGGGCCGCCGAGGCGATCGCGCTCATCCCGTTGGTCACGCCGGGCCCGGCGGTCAGCGCGCACACCCCCGGCGTGCGGGTCACCTTGGCCCAGCCCTCCGCGGCGAAGGCGGCCGACTGCTCGTGGCGCACGTCGACGATCTCGATCCCCTCGGCCCGGCAGCCGTCGTAGATCGAGAACAGATGGCCGCCACTGAGCGTGAACAGCTTCGTGACGCCGTGGGCCTTGAGCCGGGCGGCGATCAGCCGGCCGCCGTGGGCGCGGGTGCTCGGCTGGGCCTCGGTGGTCACGGGCGGGACGCTAACACCGGATGCCGGCAGCCCACGCCGATCCCGGCGCCGCGCCGGCCATGCAAAACGCGCCAAAGTCCCCCACCCGCGAGCCGCCACGTAGACATAAGCATTCCCACCATGCTTATGTCTACTCCGCCGGCCGCGGGGCGGGCGGTTTGTCACGTTTTACAGGTGAGCCAGACCGGGGCGCCGCTTACCCTCGTACGCGCTAGAGCGCGTGGGCGTTGATCAGCGCGATCGTGTCGAGCACGCGCTCGCCCTCGAGCCAGCGCCGGCCGAGCCGGATGGCCGGCAGGTGCCGCACCCCCCGCGCGCGCAGACCGCGGGCGGTGGCCCACAGCGAGACATCGCGCGAGGGATCCCGGGCGCCGGTGAGGCATCCCTCGACGGACAGGCCGGCGGCGGCCGCAGCCACCGACAGGATCTCCGGATCCTCCAGATCGAATCCACCGCAGAAGGCCAGGCGCATGCCGGCCAGTGCGAAGCCGGCGCCCGCGCCGTTCTCAGCCGCATAGGCGGCGGCGCGCAGCGCGTGGCGGCTGTTGGCCGGGAATCCGTCAGGCCAGACCAGCGGCAGCCGGACCGCGCGCGCCTCGCGCTCGGCCAGCCTCACCGTGGCCTCGAAGCTCATCCAGCGCTCGCCGCCGTCGAGTCCCACGGCCGGTGCCGGGATCCACTCAACCTCGCCCAGCATGCGCTCGATCCGCTCGGCCACGAGGTAGGAGAACGGGCAGGTCAGGTCGTAGAAGAACGCTGCCCGAGAGCCCCCCCGGGGACGTGAGCGATCAGCCAGCTGATCCTTCAGCTCGATCACAACACCCATGTACTGAGAGAAACGGAGCTGAGCGCCGAAACTACCGCACGCCCGCGCAATCGATTGCGCAAGGCTGAGCACTCAAGGCCGATCCGTAGAACGTGCTCGGAAGATCCGTATAAGGCCGCGCAACCTCCTTAACACCGGCGGGAAAGAAAAGAACACGCGTTAGACTCAAAGTTGGTAGGTACGTACCGTCCACCGGGAGGCAGTGTCATTCCCCCCGTACCCCCACCGAAACGCCATCCGTATGATCAGTGGTCCCCCGACGCCCGGGCGCTCGACCTTGTCGGCGACAAGTGGACCCTGCTGATAGTCCGCGATCTCGCCGCCGGCCCCCGCCGGTTCGTCGAGCTTCAGCGCGTGCTTCCGGGCATCTCGACCGAGCAGCTGCGCTCGCGCCTGAACCGCATGGTGGCCGACGGGATGCTCACCCGTAAGCGCTATCGCGAGGTCCCGCCGCGGGTCGACTACGAGCTGACCGAACGTGCCCGCGAGCTGATGCCGATCCTCGGGGAGCTGGCTCGCTGGGGCTACGAATGGGCGTGGAGCCCGCCCCGGGCCACCGAGGCGGTCGACCTCGGCGCGATCTTCCGCCTGGCCCCCGGTCTACTCGACCGCTCCGAGACAAGAGGAACCGTGGAGTTCGTCGTCGACGAGCGCGACGGCCACGCGGCCTACACGTTCACGTTCTCTGAGGAGGGCGTGACCATCGAAGAGCGCCCGGCCGACGGCGCGGACGCTCGGGTCAGCGGGGCCGTCGAGGCGTGGGTCAAGGCGTTCTCGCCCGAGCGCGACCGCAGCGGCCTCGACCGCTCCGGCGACGGCGCCCTGGCCGACGCATTGCTCGACGGCCTCGCCGCGACAGGTCGCCGCGCCGCCGCCCGCGCAGCCCACGCGGCGTAGGTCCGCCTGATGTCTCTCCGGCGCCCCTCAACGGATGGGGTCGCCGGAGAGACATCCAGGCGTCCCACGTAATCCGGGCTACTTTTCCGGGTACTGCTTGGCGAGGATGTGCGGGATCTGGTACTGGCCCGCGGCACCGGGCAGCGGTGGCGCGACCCAGCACGCCTCGGTGGAACCCGGCGCCGGCGCCGGCGGCCCGCTTGCCGCCTCGGACCCGTCGCCGGGTGCGCCGGTGTTCTTGCAGTCCCACGACGCGTAGTTGTTATTGACACCGATGTTCGGGTCGACCAGCCACAGCGGCTGCGGGTAGGTGTTGCCGCGGTTGTTTGAGTCGCGGTTGGCCGCGAACGACAGCGTCTCGGGACCGGTCGGCGAGAACTGACGCAGGTAGTGACCGATGCCACCGCCCGAGAACGAGGTGGTGGTGGCGGCCAGGGTGGCGCCGCCCTGCGAGATGAAGTCCGAGATCAGCTGCTGGTGCAGCGAAAGCCAGTCGATGATCGGGTTGAGCTGCTCGAGGAACGTGCCGACCGCGCCGAGCATCGGCGTGGCGCCGGTGAGGATCTCGTCCACCGCGGGCAGACCGGTCTGCGACACCGTGATCAGCGGACCCAGGTTCGTGAAGAAGTGGCGCAGCGGTGGCGAGAGCAGCTCGACCGAATGCAGCGTCGGCGCGAGCTGCTGGGCGACCAGATCGAGCTCCTTGATCAGCGGATCGGTGTTGACCGAGAACGCCTGGAGCTTGGCCATCGTGGCCTTGGTCTCGTTCAGGAAGGTCGGGAAGACCTGGAAGGTCTGCGCCAGCTTGTTGTTGTTGGCCGCGGTGGTGGCGAATGTGGCCTCGGCGCTTGTAATCAGGTTGCGCAGAGCGGTCTGATTGGCGCCGAGGGCGCCGAACACGGTGCCCCCGTTCTGCACCAGGCGGACCACGGCCAGATGCTGAACGTCCAGCACCTGGAGGATGTCGGTGGCGTCGGCCGCGAACGACGGCAGGTTGCCGAGCACGTCATTGAGGTTCTGGTCGTTGCCGGTGACGGCCGTGGCCAGCTCCTGCTGCCAGACCTGGAAGGCGTGGCGGGTGTTGGGGTCGAGCGCGTTGAAGATGTCCGAGAGCTGGACGGTGGGCATTACCTGGCTGCGCGGCAGCGTCCCGCCATCCGGAATCGTCGGGCCGCGCGGCGCGCCCGGGATGAGCTGGACGTAGGTCTCGCCGAGGATCGTCTTGGTGCGCAGGATCGCGTTGGTGTCCGCCCGGATCGGCGAGAACTGCTTCTGGAGCTGGATCGTCGCCATCGTCCGGTTGCCCTGGGGGTCGAGCGAGGTCGAGACGACCTTGCCCACCGACACGCCGGCGATCCGCACGTCGGCCTGGGTGGCCAGGTCCTGCGCGGCCGGGAACGACACGTTGAATCGGTAACCCTGGGCGCCGAGCGGGATCGTGCCGCCGAACGACAGCCACAAGAACAGCAGCAGCCCGACGCACGACAGCGCGAACAGCACCATCGTGATGACGCGGGAGATCGGGGGGCTGCCGGTTTGCATCTACTGGATCGGGAGCTTCGGGAGGAACAGGGTGCTCGACTTGGGAACGGTGCCGTTCGAGCTGGAGTGCGGCTGGAGCGCCTGGATCTGCGAGAGCGTCGGGTTCGACGAGGCGGTGGCGGTGGCCGGGTGCTGC
>JAFAYP010000399.1 GCA_019240305.1 Solirubrobacterales bacterium | reverse complement strand
CCCTCGTCCAGCTACCCAGCAGGCGATCCTGTTCCGCCGCGTGGTGCTGGCCGGTGTCGTCGTGGTGGCGATCATCCTGATCGCGGTCCTCGTCAACAGCTGCGAGGTGAGCGCTCGCAACAGCGCGCTGAAGGATTACAACAACAGCGTCGCCTCGCTCAACGCCCAGTCGGTCAACACCGGGGCGAACTTCTTCCGCACGCTGTCGGGCCCGACCAATAATCCGACGACGCTGCAGACGAGCCTCAACCAGGCGCTGTCCGACGCCACCGCCCAGCTGGGCAAGGCCAAGGGCATCAGCGCACCCGACGAGGTCAAGGGCGCCCAACAGAACTTCGTGCTCGCGCTGCAGATGCGGGCGGATGGGATCCACAACATCGCCGGCCAGGTTCCATCGGCGCTCCAGTCGACGACCGCCCAGGGCGCGGTCACCTCGATCGCGTCCGAGATGGCCAAGTTCTATGCCTCGGACGTGCTCTACAAGGACTACACGGTCCCGGAGATCATCGGCGCGCTGCGCGCGGCGGGGATCACCGTGGGCGGCCTGGGCGGCCAACAGGTCAACTCGAGCCAGTTCCTGCCCTCCATCTCGTGGCTCGACCCGAACTACATCGCCACGCAACTGCACGTCACCCTGCCGCAGAGCACACACCAGGCGCACGTCCCGCCGTGCGCGTGCGGACACGCGATGCAGTCGGTCAGCGTCGGCGGAAGCACCCTGACGCCCGGCGGGTCGGCGAGCATCCCCGACTCTCCACCACCGACGTTCACGGTCAACTTCACCAACGACGGTCAGAAGACCGAGACCAACGTGGTCGTCAAGGTGACGGTCCAGGGGACGAGCGTCACCGGACAGGCGACCACCCCGCAGACGAGCCCCGGCCAGTCCTACACGGCTCAGGTCACGCTCAATTCCTCCCCGCCCAAGGGGACCTACACGGTCAACGCCACCGTGGAGCACGTTCCGGGCGAGACGACGTTCACGCACAACACCCAGACGTTCCAGATCACGTTCCAGTAGGGGTGGCGCGCCTGCGCAGCGGGGCGGGTGACCGTATCCTGTCCTCAGTGCACAACCTGACCAGCACGGCTGGGATCGTGGCGATGGCGGCCGGCGCGTGCGCGCTGCTGGCGCTGCTCGTGTGCGCGGTCCTGGGGCTGAAGCTGCGCCGTCTGCGGGCGGCCCAGCGGATGGTCATGGGCGGTGCCGAGCAGGACCTCATCGCGCACGCCGCCGCGCTGCAGGAGCAGTTCGAGGCGCTTTACGGCTATGTCCAGGACGCGGCCGAGCGACTCGACGGACGGATGGACACGGCCGAGCGACGACTCGACCGGACGGTGGCCTACCGCTCGCTGATCCGCTACGACGCATACGGCGAGATGTCGGGGCGACAGTCCACCTCGATCGCGCTGCTCGACGCCAACCGCTCGGGGCTCATCCTGTCCTCGATCCACCACCGCGACCAGGCCAGGCTGTACGCCAAGGAGGTCCGCGAGGGCAAGCCCGAGCTCGAGCTCTCCCCCGAGGAGGACGAGGCGATCCGACGCGCGCTCGGGGACGACCGACCCCCGTCGGGCTGAGCCGGGGCGGTCTGCGCGGCGATGCGCGTTGCCTATTTTGGGCCCGAGGGCACGTTCACTCAGGAGGCGCTGATCACCGCCACCGCCGAGGCGGACGGCTTGGACCTGGTGGCCCAGCCCACGATCTACGACACGGTGATGGCGGTCCATTTCGGATCGGTCTCGCGGGCGCTGGTCCCGATCGAGAACTCCCTCGAGGGCTCGGTCAACGCCACCCTCGACGCGCTGGCGATGGAAACCGAGGACGTGGCGATCCTCGGCGAGGTCGTGCACCCGATCCGCCATTGCCTGATCGCGCGTACCCCGCTCGAGCTGGACGAGATCGAGACGGTCGTCTCGCACCCCCAGGCCACCGCCCAGTGCGCGCGGTTCATCCGCTCGCGGCTGCCCCACGCCCAGGTGCTGGCCGGCAGCTCGACGGCCGAGGCCGTGCGCACGGTGGCCGAGCACGAGGGGCCCTGGGCCGCGCTGGGCAACCGCCTGGCCGCCGAGCGCTACCGCTGCCACGTGCTGCGCGCCGGCGTGGAGGACGTGCCCGACAACGAGACCCGGTTCGTGTGGCTCGGGCCGGTGGGAGCGCCGCCGGGCGGCCCGGGCACCGGTGACTCGCTGCGCGGGCCGTGGAAGACCGCGGTCGTGTTCTGGGGCGTGGGCTCGGAGGCGCCCGGCTGGCTCGTTCACTGCCTGTCGGAGTTCGCCAGCCGTGAGGTCAACCTGACCCGGATCGAGTCGCGCCCGCGCAAGCAGGGCCTGGGGCGCTACATGTTCTTCCTCGACCTCGAGGGCCGCGACCTCGAGCCGCATGTGGCCGATGCCCTGAGCGGCCTGCGAGCGCACGTCGAAGCGCTCCGGGTGCTCGGATCGTTCCCGGCCGCGATCGTGTGAGCATCATGTGAAGCCGGCGCGTGGGACTCGTGAACCGCGTCCGGTCCGGGGAGCCCCTCGATAAACTCACCGCCAGCCATGGCCAGCTCAGCACCAGCGCCAGTCTGGTCCGCGTCGCCTCCAGAGCACCAGCGACGCGGACGTGAGGGTGGCCG
>JAFAYP010000316.1 GCA_019240305.1 Solirubrobacterales bacterium | reverse complement strand
CCCTCCGCGATGGGCCGTAGCTCGATAACGCCGAAACGCGCGATCGGGTGCTTAGCGGAGACCTCGATGGCTTCGTCGAGGTCCGCGCAGTCGAGGATGTTGAAGCCGGACGCTGGCGCATCCATCTGGGCCCGCGGACCACCGTCGATCAATACTTCGCCGCATCGCACAGACACGGTCGCGGTGGCGTCCACTGGCGCTAGCACGTCCCCTTGAAGCCGCACCTCGCGCTCCTCCATCTCCGATACCCACGCCTGCACTTCGGGACCGATCTTCCGCCGATCCTCGGGTGTGAATTCGATCGACGCGTCCCGGCAAACCAACATCAGGAACCTCATGGCCCTCCAGTCTCGTTCGGCGTAGACACAGCACCCCCGGCGGATGGATCTTGCCGACTATGACCGCTGCGCATCACCAAAATCATCGGTGCCGCGCATCACTCAAAGGAGCTGGGCAAGGACCTGCGGAGGTCGGTTGGCGCGACATGACGTGTCCGCCCCGTCGTGTCCGCAACTATTCTTCCGCCGCGTGAGCTACGAGCCGTCGCGGGAGCACCTCGAGCGTTACGCCCACCTGCTGGTCAACTTCGGGCTCGCCGAGGGCAAGGGGATTTCGCCCGGCGACGTTGTGTGGGTTAACAGTCCGGAGACCGCCAAGCCCCTGTTCGTCGAGGTGTGCCGCGCCGTGTGGCGCGCTGGCGGACATGTGCTCGGCGACTACAGACCGGCCGATGACGACGACCAGAAGCTGACCAGAGATTTCTACGCGCTGGCGACGGACGAGCAGCTGGAGTTCTTCGCCGAGCGCTTCTGGCGCGGGCTGATCGATCAGAGCGATCACGTGCTCCAGATCCGAAGCACAGCCGACCCCCACGCGCTCCGAGGGATCCCGCCGGAGCGGATCATGCGCCACAACCAGAGCTTCGCGCCACGGGTCGAGTGGCAGCAGGCCAAGGAGGCGGAGAGTCGGTTCTCGTTCACGATCGGGCTGTACGGCACCGAGGCGATGGCCGCCGAGGCCGGCCTCTCGATTGACGACTACTGGCAGCAGATAATCGCCGCCTGCTACCTGGATGAGGCCGATCCGGTCGCCCGCTGGCGCGACATCACCGACCAGATCGCACAGCAGTGCGAGTTCCTCAACTCGCTCCCGATCGATCGCGTGCACATAGAGGGCGAGGACGTCGATCTACGGATAACGCTCGGCGATCGGCGCAAGTGGATCGGTGGATCCGGGAGGAACATCCCCAGCTTCGAGGTGTTCACCGGCCCTGACTGGCGCGGCGCCGAGGGCCGGATCCGCTTCAGCGAGCCCTTGTACATCTTCGGCTCGCTGATCACGGGCATCGAGCTCGAGTTTCGCGAGGGGCGTGTGGTCTCAGCCCGGGCAGACGAGAACGAGGAGCTGCTCGTGCAGATGATCGAGACCGAGGGAGCCGATCGCATCGGCGAGTTCTCGCTCACCGACGCCCGCCTGTCCCCGATCACGCACTTCATGGCCGACACGCTGTTCGACGAAAACACTGGCGGCCCGTTCGGCAACACCCACATCGCCCTGGGGCTTGGTGTGCGCCACGCCTACGATGGCGATCAGAGCGCCCTCACCGAGGAGCAGTGGGCGCAGCTCGGCTTCAATAAGTCCACGGTCCACACCGACATCGTCTCGACCACCGATCGCACCGTGACCGCGGTCCTGGGCGACGGGAGCAAGCGCGTGATCTACGCCAGTGGTCAGTTCCAGATGAACTGAAGGCGGCGCCGCACCGGTCCCCAGGCGGAGCCCGCCGGACTGGATAGCGAGACAGGGTGGGGAGGTCAAACGGTCGCGCCTCTGCCCTGCACCGGCCTGATCGGTCCTGCCTGGCTTCGGCGAAAGCATCCAACGCCTCGTCGCCTTGGCGCGCTCCGTACGTGGTCAGCCACGCCGATCGCTGACGATCGCTTCCATGCTCCGCACATCGCCGGAGCATTCGATCGGATCGGCGACGTTCCGGACGCAATAGTTGCGTTTAGGGTTTCGACGGTTGCGTCGTAGCTTTGCCCCGAACTCGCGAGTCCTGAACGCGCACGCCTGTATCCCTCAGTTCTTTGGATTTGGTTGGGGGTCAGACCATTTGGGAGCAGCCGCGGCACCCTATAGACGAACCGGCCTCTATTCTGCTCGGGGTGGATCTCGGTCAGCCGATCTCCTACGAGGTACTTGGTCGTGGGGCGTCTGTGTACAGCGCCGACGGCCAAGCGATCGGGAAAGTCGCGCATGTTCTGGCAGCCGAGGACGAGGATGTGTTTGACGGCATCGTGATCGGCGAGCACTTGTTCGGCCGTCAGCATCGCTTTGCTGACGCAGACGATGTGGACGCGATCTACGAGCAAGGCGTCGTCCTGAAGCTCGACCGCGCCGAGTGCGAGCAGCTGCCCAAGCCATCTGCGAACCCCGCCGTGATGCGCGACGATCCCGCCGAATCGAAAGCTGACTTCCGACGTGAGCGACTCATGCGCGCCTGGGACCTGATTTCAGGCAACGACTGACCAGCCCGACCGCCCGCGACGTCAGCTCCATCGAACCCGGCATCGCCCACACCACGGGAGGCTGGTTGCTCGCTCAGCTTCTGCACGGCGGAGTAGCCACCATTCAGGGCCCCACAGACATCCGTGACTCGTCGTCCGAAGAAGCCACTGCCCAAAACAGGAGCACCAGCGTCGGTTCGGCCAGGACCTCGCTTGCTTTTGGCGATGGCTGAAACTCTTTATCGAGCCCCGTTCGTCTCTCGCCGGGCCCGAACGTCTAGATGGCTTCCATCGCCTTGCCGACGCCGGCGCGCATCTCGTCGGCGTTCATCACAGGCGCGAACGTGATTTTCGCCCCCAAACCCATAAAGAACGGCTCCGCCGCCGGCGGTATCTCGCTCGAATCGGCCATGTCGAAGAAGATCAGAGCGGTCCGCATTCCTTCCTCTGATGTGAAGTAGGCGGCCTCCGCCTTCAGTGCGTCAAGTGCCTTTCCCACGATCTGCGGCAGGCTGCCGTCCTTGATCGCAGCGTTTCCAGCCTCGGTCGGGACCTGGACCTTCATGAGCACCCGCATGTTTGGCCTCCTTCGTCGATTACATCCATCTCGTATCGAGCCAACGCAACCAGCATCAGAAGAACCGCGGGGCGACACGGCGCGCGCCCCAGCGGCCTAAAGCAGCCGCAGCCGCTCGCGTGGTGATCCTATGCGTACGACCGCCAGCCCGTCAACGCCCCGTGGGCGCATCCATCCCGTAACCAAACAACGCTCGGGTTCGACTGTCGCTCGCAGGCGACAGCGGCAGCTCCTCGTGTGACCGGCGCGGCCGTCGTCCTGCTGTCGAATCGGACGGATAGGAAAGCTCGCGCTCGTGGTCACCCTG
>JAFAYP010000246.1 GCA_019240305.1 Solirubrobacterales bacterium | reverse complement strand
CACGTCGGCCGTCGATCTGATCTCGCCCGCTTCGGTACTCACGAGTCACCCCACAGGTTCAGCGTCACATTAAGCCCCATCACGTTCCACGCGAGGATAGACGCTCCGCCCCTCTCGGCCTGGATCGCTGTCGTTGCGTTCCTGACCGTCATCGCGATGGCGATTAGTGCCCATCGCGCATCCGGGGAGGGCGAGCTGTGAGCTCTGCCGGCGGCCGCGGCGGCGAGCGGCCTGCCCCTAGGTCTCCGCCGGGACCGCGCGGGCGAGGGGTCCCGAGAACACGAGGTCGATGCCCAGGGCGGCCACGCCGCACACGCCGATCAGCACGCCCATCGGAATCGCGTTGTGGTTGCCGGCCAGTCCGACCAGCGGTGCGATCAGCGCGCCGGTGCCGAACTGCCCCATGCCGAGCAGCGCCGAGGCGCTCCCGAGCGCACCCTCCTGGTCAGCCAGCGCTACCGCGGTGGCGTTCGGGAACACCATCCCGTTGAAGGACAGGATCACGAACAGCGCGATGAGCAGCGGAGCGAGCCCCGCGTGAGTGAGCGTGAGGATCAGCACGGCGGCCGACCCCGCGGCCACGCCGCCGAGTGCGCAGCGCAACAACGCCGCCGCGCCGAACCGCCCCACCAGGCGCCCGCCCAGCTGCGACATGCCGACCAGCCCGGCCGAGTTCACCGCGAACACCAGGCTGAACACCTGGGGCGAGACCCCGTAGAGGTCCTCGAGCACGAACGACGAACCCGCGATGTAGGCGAACAGCACGGCGCAGGCCAGCGAGAACGCCGTCGCCGGGGCCGTGAAGCGACGGTCGCGCAGCAGTCCTCCGAACGTGCGCAGGGTGGCGCCCAGGCCGCCGCTGTGGCGGCGCTCGGGCGGGAGCGTCTCGGGCAGCCACGCAATTGTGGACAGCAGCAGCGGGATGCCGATTGCCGCCAGGACGACGAAGATCCCCCGCCACGAGGTGATCGCGAGCGCCTGACCGCCGACCAGCGGCGCAAACACCGGGGCCACGCCCATCACCGCCATGAGCAGCGCGTAGATCCGCGCCGCCTCCGCGCCGCTGAACAGGTCGCGCACGATCGCCCGGGCGATGACCACGCCGGCGCCGCCCAGCGTCCCCTGAAGAAAGCGCAGCAGGATCAGGGTCCAGATCGATGGGGCGACCGCGCAGGCCAGCGAGGCCGCGACGTAGCCGACGAGACCTGCCAGCAGTGGCCGGCGGCGGCCGAGCGTGTCGCTCAGCGGCCCTGTGAACAGTTGCCCGGCGGCGATCCCCAGCATGCAACCGGTCAGAGTCAGCTGCCCGGTCGAGGCCGAGGCGCCAAGATCCCTGCTAAGCGTTGGCAGCCCCGGCAGGTACATGTCCATCGACAGTGGCCCGAAGGCCGACAGCCCGCCGAGGATCACGATCAACTTGCGCCCCCGGCTTACACCAACATATTGATTATGTGTCAAGCAGGACCTTCATCGCCGGGCGGACGCTACCCGTTTGCTAGCTTCGGCCGCCGTGACTCGACTGGCCCGCAGCGACCTCGACGTGTTCGGGCTCTGCCTGGGCGGAAACGTGTTCGGCTGGACCGCCGACGAGGCCCAGTCCTTCGAGGTCCTCGACGCCTACGTGGCCGCCGGTGGCAATTTCATCGACAGCTCCGACTCTTACTCGGCCTTCGCGCCCGGCAACCAGGGCGGCGAGTCCGAGACCGTGCTCGGCAACTGGTTCACCGCCCGCGGCAACCGCGCCGACATCGTGCTGGCCACCAAGGTGGGTCGCAAGCCAGACCGGCAGGGGCTCACTCGGGCAAACATCCGCACCGCCGTGGCCGAGTCACTCGAGCGCCTTCAGTCCGATTACATCGACCTGTACTACGCCCACGCCGACGACCCCGACACGCCGCTTAAGGAGACCCTCCAGGCGTTCGACGAGCTCGTCAAGGAAGGCAAGGTCAGACAGATCGCCGCCTCCAACTACAGCGCTCCGCGGCTGGCCGAGGCGCTCGAAATCTCAGACCGCGATGGGCTCGCCCGCTACATCGCGCTGCAGCCGCACTACAGCCTGGTCGAGCGTCACCACTACGAGGGCGAACTGGCCGAGCTGTGCGTACGGGAGAATCTGGCCTGCGTCCCTTACTGGGCGCTCGCCCGCGGCTTCTTGACCGGCAAGTACCGATCGGGGGTCGAGGTCGACAGTCCCCGCGCCGGGGCCGCCTCCAAGTACCTCGATGATCAGCGTGCGGTCGGCGTGCTCGAGGCACTCGACCGGATCGCCGAGGCGCACGGGGTCACGGTGGCCGCGGTGGCCCTCGCCTGGGTGCGCGCACAGGATGGCGTGGCCGCGCCGATCGCCAGCGCCCGCAATCCCCAGCAGCTGTCAGAGATCCTCCCTGCCGCGACGCTCGAGCTGTCCGACGCGGAGCTCCGCGAGCTCAGCAACGTCAGCGCGTGATACCGCGCCGCGCGGCAGGCGATCAGCGGCTCGAGCGCGTCGCGCACCTCGAGGCACTTCTCATAGGTCGTGCTGCCGCACTTGACGCCGAGCACCAGGTGGCTGAAGGCCACCCGCGCCGCTGGCCGGGCCACGAACACACGCCATCGCCCGGACCGGTCCAGGCCGCTCGCCCGAGCTGTCGGCGGCCCGGGCCGCCGCGCTAAAGGCGACCAAGCGCCGCTGCGCCCCCGACCGTTCGCTGACGTAAACCGTTACGGTCCGTTCCGTGATCGCCCAGAGCTTCGGGATCTTCGACCACATCGAGGATATTCCCGGCACACCGACCAGCCAGCTGTTCAAGGAACGCCTGGAGCTGATCAAGATGGCCGACGAGGCCGGCTTCTACGGCTACCACCTGGCCGAGCATCACGGCGGCGAGCTGTGCATGGCGCCCGCGC
>JAFAYP010000562.1 GCA_019240305.1 Solirubrobacterales bacterium | reverse complement strand
TCGCGTCGGCGCTCAGCACCGCGTCGGGGCTGCCGTGGGTGTTCGCGAGGCGGGCTGTCCCATCCTTGAGCAGCACGTCGTGGGGCTCCCCGCCATCCTCGACGCGGATCCGGACCTCGGCGCGGTCGACGTCGAACACGCTTGGGTCGTACCGCTCGACCAGCCGCTCGAGCGCGGTGCCTGCCGGGTCCTTGGACATTTGCTTTGCGGGTCGTGGGGCGGTCACGGCGTCGTGTTCCTCTTCCCGAGGAATGGTTGCGCAATCACCGGTCGGCTTCTGGGTGCGGATCGCCCTAAGGGCCAGCGGATGTCGGTCGATCTCTGCTGGTTGACTGCAGTATACTTGACAAGCAGCCACTAAGATTTCATAATGTGACAACAGAGAGTTTCTCAGTCCCAAGGGAGGTTTGACATGGCACTTATCCGCTGGGAGCCAGTCCGTGAGCTCCACACGATGCAGAACGAGATGAACCGGCTGTTCAACACGTTCTTCGACTCGCCAACCCCGGGCAACGGCGGCGGCAATCAGGTCACGCGCCGCTGGATCCCGGCCATGGATGTGGCCGAGACCGAGGACCAGTTCGTGCTGCGGGCCGATCTGCCCGGCATGTCCGAGAGCGACGTGAACATCGAGCTCGAGGACAACGTGCTGACGATCGCGGGCGAGCGCAAGGCCGAGCACGAGCAGAAGGGCGAGGGCTACTACCGCGTCGAGCGGTCGTTCGGCTCGTTCTCGCGCTCGCTGACGCTGCCCGACGGCATCAACGCCGAGGGCATCCAGGCCGGTTTCGAGCACGGCGTGCTCGAGGTCCGGATCCCCAAGCCCGAGGAGCACAAGCCGCGCAAGGTCCAGATCTCGCTGGGCAGCTCGACCAAGACGATCGAGGGCTCGGAGACCGGCGAGGGCACTCCGGCCGCTTAGGCCGCTTCTCTCCCTCCCCTTGGGTTCGTTCCGGCCGGCGCTCGCCTCAGCGCCGGCCGGGCGGGAGGGACGCCGAGCTAAGTAGGGTCCGGGCATGGCGTTCACCGTCCGGACCCGCTCGAGCACTTCTCGTGCCCGGACCGGCACGCTGCACCTGGCCCATGGCGAGGTGCAGACGCCGGCCTTCGTGCCCCTGGCCACCAAGGGCACGGTCAAGACGCTCGAGCCGCGGGATGTCGTCGCGCTCGGCTATGAGCTGATCCTCGGCAACACCTTTCATCTGCTGCTCGCGCCCGGTCCTGAGCTCGTGGCCGAGATCGGTGGCCTGCACGAGTTCATGCGCTGGGAGCGGCCGATCATCACCGACTCGGGTGGGTTCCAGGTGTTCTCGATGGGCCACGGCGGGGTCGCCGACGAGATCAAGGGGCGGCGCGGCCGTCCCGGCGGGGATCATGGCTCCGGGTCGATCCTCGCCATCGACGAGGAGGGGGTGCGGTTCCGGAGCTATCTCGACGGCGGTGAGCGCTTCCTCTCGCCCGAGGGCTCGATGTCGGTCCAGGCTGCCCTCGGCTCGGACATCGCGCTGGTGTTCGACGAGTGCACGCCGTTCCACGTCTCGCGCGAGTACACCGAGCGCTCGATGGAGCGCACCCACCGCTGGCTGGAGCGCTGCCTGCGCTGGCACGCCGATCACGGACCGGCCGGGCAGGTCGTCTACGGGATCGTCCAGGGCGGCGTCGAGCACGATCTGCGGCTCCTGTCCGCGGCTTGTGTGGCTTCGAGCGCCTCCGAGGGGATTGCGATCGGCGGCTCGCTCGGGCGCGAAAAGGCGCAGATGCACGAGGTCGTGGACTGGACCACGGCAGAGTTGGAGCGGCTCGCGCCCGACCGGCCCCGTCACCTGCTGGGGATCGGCGACGTCGACGACCTGATCGTGGGTGTCGAGCTCGGGATCGACACGTTTGACTGTGCCATTCCGACCCGGCTCGGGCGTCACGGGGTGGCGCTGGTGCCCGATCCCTCGACCGGCTGGCGCGCCGATCTGGCCAAGGGTCGCTGGCGGACGGCGACCGAGCCAATCCAGGAGGGGTGCCGATGTCCCGCCTGCGCCGGCGGATTCACGCGCGCGTACCTGCACTACCTGCTGCGCGCGGGCGAGCTGACCGCACTGCGGCTGGTCACGCTCCACAACCTGTGGTTCATCGCCCGCCTGATGGAGGACCTCCGGGCGGCCGTGGACGCCGGGCGCCTATCCGAGGTGGCCGCGGCGCTCCGGGCCGGCGCGGCGCCCGGGGCGGTGCCGGCGGACCGCTGAAGGCGTCCGGGATCGACCCTTCCCAAGGTAAAACTCGTCAAACCGCCCCGCCCAGCGCCTCCCTGGCGAGATAAGCATGGACAGCATGCTTATGTCGCCAAGTTCCGGCTGGGGTGGGGGCTTTGGCGGGTTGTACAGGGTGCCCCGCCGAGCCGGTCAGGATGGGGTGCCCGGCCCCAGGGACGCCGAGCGGAGCGAGGCCCCAAATAACCGCGCGGTCGGCGCCTACTTCGTGTACTGGTTGACCAGGTTCTGGAACTGCTGGACCGCGCTGCTCGTGTCGTGCGCGATGACCCGGCGGAAGTGAACAACGCTGCCCGACGTGCTGGCGGAGATCGTGACCGCGATGGCGACCGCGGCCACGAACAGCACGACCACGAGCAGGAAGGCCATGAAGCGGCGGAACGTCCGTGCGCCGCTCGATCGCTCGGCGCCGTGGCGGATCTCCTCGGTCCCGTAGGCGCCCATCGGCGGCGCGTAGGCCGGCCGGCGCGGCTCGAGTTGGCGCGCCCGTGCCGGCGCCGGACCCCGCACGCCGGTGCTCGGCGCCTGCGCGACCCGCGTCTGGGCGGTCGGCGCGCCGCGACCGGACAGGACACGGGTGGCGGCGGTGCCATCCAGGTTACGGGTCCGCACCGGCTGGGCCGGCTCGATGCCGCGGGCGCCGGCCGCGATCGCCTCCGACAGCAAGGCCGCGTTTTCCGGGCGGTCCTCCTGGTCGAGGGACAGGGCCAGCGCGACCGCGTCGGCCAGCTCGGGCGGCACGTGAGGGTTCAGCTCATCGACCGAAGGCGGTGGTTCGCGCTGCTGCCTGAGGGCGAGCTCGGACAGCGAGTTGGCCTCGTAGGGCAGGCGGCCGGTGAGCAGCTGGTAGGCGACCACGCCGAGCGAGTACAGATCGGCCCGGGGGCCGGCCTCCTCGCCACGGGCCTGCTCGGGGGCCAGGTAGGCGGCTGTCCCGAGCACCGATCCGACCTGGGTGATGCTCGACTGGTCGGTCGCCCGGGCGATCCCGAAGTCGGCCAGCTTGACCACGTCGGAATCGGACACGAGCAGGTTGCCGGGCTTGACGTCGCGGTGGACGACCCCGTTGCGGTGGGCGTAGTCGAGCCCGCGGCAGGCCTGGGTGACCACGTCGACCGCCTGGTCGACCTCGAGCCGGCCGTGGTCACGCAGCAGCTCGGCGCACGAGTGGCCGGAGACGTGCTCCATCACGATGAAGTGCTGACCCTGGCGCTCGTCGAAGCCGAAGTCGAAGACCTGCACGATGTTCGGGTGCACCAGGCGCGCGGCAGCGAGTGCCTCGCGGCGGAAACGCGAGACGAACGTTGGGTCGTCGGCCAGGTGCTCGGCCAGCAGCTTGATCGCCACATAGCGCTCCAGGCGCTGGTCGAAGGCCAGCTGCACGGTGGACATCCCGCCGACGCCCAGGCGGCGCTCGATGCGGTAGCGCCCGACGATCTCTGTTCCGTTAGTCACCCGCCACCGCCGGTTCCGCTGCTGTTTCCGTTTCCGCCGCCTGTGCCGGTGCCGCCGCCGATCGTGGTCGTTCCGCCGCCCAGTCCCACGCCACCGGTCGTCGTAGAAGTAGTACCCGTGTCGGTCGGAGTGGTTGCGCTGGTCGACGTGGTCGAGGTCGACGTCGTGGTGGTCGGCGTGGTTGTGCTGGTCGAGGTGCTGGTCGACGTCGAAGTCGTGGTGGTGCTCGAGGACGTCGTGGTGGTGGGGGTGGAGGCGGTGTGGGTGGTGTGCTGTCGGCAGTCCTTGGCAGCCAGCTGGGCGATCGTGCTGGCGCCCTGGGTGAGGTTTCGGCGCAGCGTGGGATTGACCGTGACCGGAAGGGTCTGGACCTGGCCGCCCAGGACCGCGCTGGCGCTGACGGCCGCGCCGCAGTTACCCGACTGGACCGCCGAGGAGATCTGATCGGCCTGGCTGCTCAGCGCCCCCGACTGATCGCTCGAGAGCAGGCCGGAGCCGCCGCCACAGGCGACGACGAACGAAACGGCGAACCCAAGCCCGCCGGCCAGGATGGCGCGAGGCGCATAGCGCATCCGCGCCGTGACTTTAGAGGGTCGGGTCGTTGGCATTTCG
>JAFAYP010000609.1 GCA_019240305.1 Solirubrobacterales bacterium | reverse complement strand
GCTATGAGGTACGTCGCGCTATGGAGTGTGCGCCCCCCAGATGAACGCGTCTTAAAGAATTCGTCTAATGTCGATCAATGTGTACGGGATGGGCCGCCTGCGGCGGCGTCCGTGGGGCCGTTCCGCTGGGCGTCCATGCCCAGCGGGGTGATCGCGCTCACTCGTAGCGGTAGAACCCGGCGCCCGTCTTGCGCCCCAGCGACCCGGCCTTCACCAGCTCGAGCAGCCGCGCCGGCACCGGCACCCCGATCGACTCGCCGATGGCCTGGGAGACGTCGAGCCCCACGTAGTCGAGCAGGGCGATCGGGCCCATCGGCATGCCGGCGCCGAGCGTCATGCAGTTGTCGATGTCCTCGGGCGCCATGCCGGTCTCGGCCAGCAGCTCGACGGCGCTGAACAGATAGGGGAACAGCAGCCGGTTGACCACGAAGCCCGGGATGTCCGGCACCTCGACCGGCGTCTTGCCGAGCGCCTCGCACAGCTCGCGCGCCCGCTGGCGGGTCTCCTCGGTGGCCTCGGGCGGGAAGGACAGCTCGACGAGTTGCATCCGCGGCACCGGGTTGAACGGGTGCAGGCCGACGAAGTTCTCGGGATGGCCGCTGGCCTGCGCCAGCTCCGCGATCGACAGCGAGGAGGTGGTGGTGGCCAGCACCGCGCCCACCCCGGCGTGGCGGGCCAGCTCGCCCAGGTCGGATAGCACCGCGGTCTTGGAGCCGTGGTGCTCGACGACGGCCTCGACGAGGAAGGTGGCCTGCGAGAGGTCGTCGAGGTCGGTGACGATCCGGATGTGGTCCGGGTTGTAACCCTCGAGCTTCGAGCAGGTCTTCATCACCCGGTCCCGTGCCCGCTCGGCCGAGTCATCCGACCGCGCCCACAGCATCACCTCGTCCCGCTCGGCCGCCGCCACCGCCAGGCCGCAGGCGATCACGCCGGACCCGGCGATTCCCACTCGTTCCCGCAAGTCGGCTCCCTATCTGATCGATTTCGGTTCCGGAAAGCTTCAGTACAGTAGTTAGTGTCTTCACTCCAGGCGCCGCCGGGACGTTGAGCGGCAGCACAAATCCGTCAAAAGGAGAAGCCGCATGCCGCAATCCGGTCGCGAGGTCGTCATCGTCGAAGCCGCCCGTACGCCGATCGGGCGCGGCCACAAGGAGAAGGGCTACTACAAGGACACCCACCCGAACGAGCTCCTCGGACGGTGTTACAGCGAGGTGATCGAGCGGGCCGGGATCGACGCGGGCGAGGTGGAGGACGTGGTCGCCGGCTGCGTGCAGCAGTGGGGCGAGCAGATGTTCAACGTGGCGCGCAACGCCTGGCTCCAGGCCGGACTGCCGATCGAGACGCCAGCCACCACGGTCGATCGCCAGTGTGGCTCGGCCCAGCAGGCGGTCAACTTCGCGGCGGCGCTGATCGCGGCCGGCGTGCACGACGCGGCGATCGGCTCGGGCGTCGAGCACATGGGCCACGTCCCGATGGGGATCGGCTTCAACTGGGTCGACCAGGTGGGCGCGCCGTGGCCGCCCGAGCTGATGGAGCGCTACAACCTGATTCCCCAGGGTCTGTCGGCCGAGATGATCGCCGACCAGTGGGAGATCCCGCGCTCCGAGCTCGACGAGCTGGGGTTGCGCTCCCATCAGCTTGCCCACCGCGCCACCGAGGAGGGCCGGTTCGAGCGGGAGATCATCCCGTTCAAGGTCAACGGCTCGACGTATGTGAGCGACCAGGGCATCCGCCCGCAGACCACGATCGAGGCGCTCTCCGAGCTCAAGCCGGTGTTCAAGGAGGACGGCCGCATCACCGCCGGCAACAGCTCGCAGATCTCCGACGGCGCCGCGGCCGTGCTGCTGATGGCGCGCGAGAAGGCCGATGCCCTGGGGCTGAAGGCGCGGGCCAAGATCGTCGACCAGACCACGGTTGGCGTCGATCCGGTGATCATGCTGACCGGCCCGATTCCGGCCACCCAGAAGCTGCTCGAGCGCAACGGGATGACCATGGACGACATCGACCTGGTCGAGATCAACGAGGCGTTCGCCCCGGTCGTGGCCGCGTGGCGGCGCGAGCTCGAGCCCGACATGGACCGGGTCAACGTCAACGGCGGCGCGATGGCGCTCGGGCACCCGCTCGGGTCGACCGGCGCGCGGCTGATCACCACGCTGTTGCACGAGCTCGAGCGCTCCGACAAGGAGGTCGGGCTGGTGACGATGTGCTGCGGTGGCGGCCTCGGTACCGGAACGCTGATCCAGCGGCTCTAGCCGAGACGGGTCCTCCGGGGCGGTGAGCTCGGCTCCTTGGGAAGAAACCCCAACATAGTCAGGGTTTCTTCCCAAGCGCTGGTCAGGCGTTCCCCCAACGGAACCCAGTGACCGACGGCATCGGGGGCAGCGGGCTGTCCGGCAACCCGAGCGGCGGGTCGGTCTCGTTGTAGCCGACCGGCGCGAGGTCGTTGGGGGTGTCGGGATGGAACAGCGAGGCCAGGTACTGGGCCTGCCCTCGGCCGGGCCCGAGCTCGAACTGACCGCCGCTGTAGGCCCCGATGCCTTGCTCGGCGCAGTAGTCGTAGGTCGCGCACAGCTTGGCCAGCCCCCCGATCCGGGACGGCTTGAGGTTCACCATCCGCGGCGGGAACGGGAGCGCCTCGATGTCGTCGATCGAGTGGATCGGGGCGTCCCAGGTGATCCGGTCGTGTTCGTCGGCCAGGATCGCGGCCGTTTCGAGCGTCACCACGTCGGGGTCCTCGATCCACGCGTCCGGGAACGCGCGCACCACGCGCTCATAGAGCACCGGGTCGGGCGGCTGGTCGACGACCGTGCCGCGGTAGAGGCTCTTGAAGTCGACCGAGTCGACCGCGCCGGTGTGGACCAACGCGTGGATCAGCTCGGGCGTCCAGGACGAGGTCGGGTCGAGCTTGAAGTGCAGATTCGGGTAGCGGGTCAGGCGCCGCTGCAGCGGGTCGAGCGTGGCCGGCTCGCCCAGGCGCAGCGAGACCACGAACGTGACCGGCCGAGGCTCGCGGCCGAGCGCGGCGTGCAGCGGCTGACCGGCCTGGGCGAGCGCCAGGTCAAGCGCGGCGCTGTGAAACGTCCAGCGGCGGTACAGACGCGAGACGTCCCGGACCGGTTCGACCGGGAACAGGTCAAGCGAGTCGACCAGCGCGCAGAACTCCCCGAGGGTGAACCGGCCCGACAGCGACTGGGCCAGCACCGGACCGGCGTCCTGGAACGCGATGTGGTCCAGGGCGTCGTAGACGACGTCCTCGCCCACCCCCTCGAGCCCGCCCCCGGTCAGGTGCACGACCGTGGACAGGCGCTCGAAGCCGCTCGAGACATTCGCCCGCAGCCCCTCGAGCGTGTAGCCGTCGACCTCGAGCGGCAGGTCGGCGAGCAGGTCGAACGTACTCACGACTGCCGCCCCGCGCCCTCGAGCCGGGCGACCAGTTCGTCCAGGCGGAGCTCCTCGAGTCCGTGGCTGACCGCCTCGAGTTCCCCGGCGCAGTACTCGACCAGGTTCCGGCCCTCCTCGACCAGCGCGAGCGTCTCGCGCAGACCGGCCTCGCCGGAATCCAGGCGGCGGATGATCTCCTCGATCCGGGCCACCGCGCTCTCGTAGGTGCGCTCTCCGGTGCTCACCCCGACACCTCGGCGTCGATCGCGCCGTCGTGGAAGCGCAGGCGCAGGTCGTGGGCGGACCGGGCGGCGGCGGCCGAGCCGAGGGCCTGGCCGGCGCGGTCCTCGACCAGCGCGTAGCCGCGGGCCAGCGTGCGCTCCGGGTCGTGGGCGCCGAGCGCGAGCGCGAGGCGCTCGAGCTCCCGGCGGCGGGCGGCGCGATCGGTGCTGCGCGCGCGCTCGGTGCTCCGGGCGAGCCCACTCGCGTGGACACCGGCTCGCTCGCGGCCCCTGGCGACGCCGCGCCGGGCGCTCGCCCGGAGCTCGCGCAGGAGCTGGTGCAGGCGGCGCCGTTCCCGGGCCACGTGGTGGCCGGGCGCGGCGGCCAGGCGTTCGAGCGTGCGTGCGCGATCGGCGATCGCCCGCCGGCCGTGGGTGTGCAGCCGGCGGCCGCTCGCGAG
Source organism: Solirubrobacterales bacterium (assembly GCA_019240305.1). Lineage (GTDB taxonomy): Bacteria > Actinomycetota > Thermoleophilia > Solirubrobacterales > Solirubrobacteraceae > Palsa-465. The sequence continues at coordinate 319 of JAFAYP010000609.1, read as the reverse complement.
CAGGTCCGCGCGCGCCGCGAGGCAGTCGATCGGCACCGCGGCCTCGGCCGCGTGGGTGGGGGTCGAGCAGCACACCGCGGCGACGTCGTCGATCAGCGTGCGGTCGGTGTGGTGACCGACCGAGGCGATGACCGGCACGCGCAGCAGCGCCACCGTGCGGCAGAGCGCCTCGTCGCAGAACGCAAACAGGTCGGCCAGGGAGCCGCCGCCGCGGGCCACGATCACGACCTCGACCTCGGCGATCGCGGCCAGGTCGCGCAGCGCGGTGGCGATCACCGGAGCGGCCAGGCGTTCGAGCGTGCGTGCGCGATCGGCGATC
>JAFAYP010000574.1 GCA_019240305.1 Solirubrobacterales bacterium | reverse complement strand
CGGTCGCCCTGCTCGTGACCCTGCTCGTCGTTGAGCTCCTTGAAGTTGTCGAGGTCGATGGTCACCAGCGTGATCGGGTTGCCGCTGCGCGCTGCCCGGGCGAGCTCACGCGGAGCCGTATAGCGCCATCCCCGGGGTTGAGCAGGCCGGTGAGGTCGTCGACCACCGCCTCCTGGGCGAAGCGCTGAGCGAGCATCCCCAGCTCGCGGGTGACGGCACGCAGCGAGCCCGCCACCGTCACGCCGACCAGCGTGAGCAGCGCGGCGTGCCCCCAGGTGTGGGGGTAGGCCGGAGCGCCGAACAGAACCATCGGCAGCGCAGAGCACGCGGCCAGTACCAGCATCCCGGCGATGAGCTCGAAGTCGGTGGCGGCCAGGCCGAACCACACCATCGCCATGACCACCAGCACTGAATAGCCCGAGGCGGCGCCGCCGCTGTAGGCCTGCATGAGTGTGAGCGCCGGGATCTGGGCGAACGCCGCGCTCCAGAACAGCACCCGCCGGCGCCGGGAAACGAGCGCCACCACCAGCGAGGCCAGGCACGCGACCACGGCCCCGGCGAGGAACACGGCCGGGTGCCTCCACCGGTCGGTCGCCGTGGCGATGATGACCGGCAGGACGTTGCCCGCGATTGCGAAGGCGAGCAGGCGCACCCGGCCAAAGGGGAGCAATGAGCTGGATCCCATTCAGTTCTCGCATCGGCGATTCGTGGAAAAACTTGAGCAGAATTAGGTAAGTTTGTGCCGCTTATTGCGGAAATTCTGTGTTTCGGCAATTCGCCCTGACAACGGGCGAAAAGCGTCGTGGGCCGCCGGCCACCGGTTGACCTCCACCCCACCCAACCCCGACAGGACCCGGCCCCCGCCCGGCGAACTCTGCGGCGTGAGCACGAACCGGCTCGAGGCCTTCTCCGATGGGGTGATCGCGGTGGCGATCACGCTGCTCGTGCTGAACATCGAGTTGCCGACGCTGAAGGCCGGCGAGAGCCTGGCCGGGGGGCTGCTCGCCCAGTGGCCGGTGTACGCGGCCTACGCCGTCTCGTTCCTGACCATCGGGATCATCTGGATCAACCACCACGTGATGATCGGCCGCTTGCGGGAGGCCGACCGCACGATCCTGTTCCTCAACCTGCTCCTGCTGATGAGCATCGCCGTGCTGCCGTTCGCGACCCGGCTCGCGGCCGCGTATCTGAAGAAGAGCCACGGCCAGCACCTCGCCACCGGCGTCTACAGCGGGGCGTTCCTGCTAATGGCCGTGTTCTTCTCCGCGCTCAACCAGCACATCCTGCTGACCAAGGCCCACCTGCTCCACACCGAGATCCCGCTGGAGCAACGCCGCCAGATCCTGTATCGCAGCATCACGGGCGTCGCCCCGTACGCGATCGCCACCGCGCTGGCCGTCGTCTCCTCCTACCTCACGCTGGCCATCTGCGGCGCGCTGGCGATCTTCTACGCGCTGCCGATCGGCAGCGGCGGAGTCGAGCCGGCCGGCTGAGCGCCGCGGGTCACGATCGCCACCAGGCGGCGAGCACCCGCCGCCAGTTCTCCCAGCCGATCAGCGACAACTCCCGCTCGTCGAAGCCGCCCACGGAGCGCAGCACGTCCAGCAACCGCGGCGTGCCGGCCGCGTCGCCGAGCGCCGCCGGGATCGTCGTGCCGTCGTAGTCGGACCCCAGCGCGACGTGCTCCACCCCGATCCGATCGGCCACGTACCGCGCGTGCTCGGCGACCAGCGAGAGCGGGGTGTCGGGATCATCCGCGAAATCGGGGCGCAAAAACGAGCAGGCGAACACGATCCCGACCAGGCCGCCCGAGGCCCCGATCGCGTCGAGCTGACGGTCGGTCAGGTTCCGCGAGGCCGCAGCCAGCGCGTGCACTCCCGAATGACTGGCCACGATCGGGCCCAATTCCAGGCCCGCGAGGTCCCAGAAGCCTGCCTCGTTGAGGTGGCTGACATCAACCATGATCCCCATCCCCGCACAGCGGCGCACCAGCGCGAGCCCCGCCTCGGTCAGACCCGGCCCGGTGTCCGGCGTGGAGGGCGAGACGAACGGGACGCCGTGACCGAACGCGTTTGACCGGCTCCACACCGGTCCGACCGAACGCAGCCCGGCGGCGTACCAGAGCTCGAGCGCCTCGAGCCCGGGGTCGATCGGCTCCGCGCCCTCCAGGTGGAGCACCGCGACGGGCGGCCCGTCCCCGGTCGACGCCTTGTCCAGATCGCGGATCGAGCGGGCCACGCGTACTTCGCCGGCTCGCTCGAGCGCCACCAGGCGCCCGGCCACGGCCGTGGCCCGTGCCGCCGCCTCCTCGTGCTCGACCGGCTCGGGCGCGGTTGTGTGCTCGTCCCCAGGGGAGGACACGAACACCGAGAAGATCCCTCCGCGGATCCCGCCCGCCCGCATTCGGGGCAGGTCGAGGTGCCCGCCCGACCGACCCGCCGCGAGCAACTCACAATCGGGCTTGGTGAGGGCATCGTTGTGCCCGTCGAAGACCGCCAGCACTAGACAGCGGCCCTATTCGACCACGGGGAGCGGAAGGTCGACCGCCGGCAGTCCGTCGATGCTGATCGTGTTCTTCTCCCGCTGGTAATCGAGCAGCGCCCCCGGTCCGCCCACCCGGAGCTTCTTGGCCGCCCACAGCTCCTGATGCGGGCGCTGGCCCTCGTGGCTCATCAACGGCACGCCGTAGCCGCACGAATCGGCGATCCGATCGAGCTCGACGACCACAATCGAGCGACGGATCTCCGGCACGCCGTCCACCTCGAAGCCACACGCCGACAGCAGCTCCTCGAAGCCGGCCTCGGACGCGGTCACGACGGAGCCCCGACCGTGCAGCCGCAAGATCCGCGGCGGTCCCTGGAACGCGCACAGCATGATCACGATCCGGCCGTTCTCGCGCACATGGGCGATCGTCTCCGCCCCGCTGCCCACCACGTCCAAATAAGCCACGCGAGTCGGCCCCAGCACTCGCAGCGCCTCGATCGGCCCCTTGGGCGACACGTTCACGTGACCGTCGCGATCGAGCGGCGCGGTGCCCACGAAGAACATCGGCTGGGCCGCGATCCACCGCATTAGCCGTTCGTCGATGACCTCGAACACCTTGCCCATGCCCCCAACGGTAACGGGCGCGACTAGGATCGGGACCGTGACCGTGACCGCGACCGCGCCGTCCTCGCTC
>JAFAYP010000572.1 GCA_019240305.1 Solirubrobacterales bacterium | reverse complement strand
AGCGGGCCCAGGTAGGCGATCAGAAAGGCCAGCCAGCTTCGCTCCTCGACCGCGCCCGCCGGGTCGGCCACCTCCAGGTAGAGGCCGGGCGGTTCGTGCTCGAGCACGCGCAGCCGGTACTCGGCGAAAGCGATCTCCTCGGCCAGCCGGCCGGCGTCGGCGCTCGATTTCAGCCCGAGCACGAGCGCGCTGCGGTAGCCGTCGTCGGCGCCACGCGCCACCCGGCGCACGACCACACCGCCCGCTCCCGCACCGCCGCGCGAGCGCGACGGCGCGCTCCCCGCGCGGGCGGGGCGCGGCGGGCTCGGGCGCGGCTGCGTGGTCCGCGGCGCGCTCGAGCTGACGATCGGCCGCATCTCAACCGCCTGCTCTCGGGTGCAGATCGGGCAGTTCTGGATCAGGTGATTGTGTCGGCAGAAGGTCGGCACGGTCCTCAGCGTAGTGGCTGACAACTCGTGCGGCACGAGCAGCTGGCAGCCACTACCCTCTCGACGCTTGAGCGTCGCCGATCCCCCAACCTTCGACCTGCAGAGCCACTCGCTGCACTCCGACGGCGCACTCGAGCCGCGCGAGGTGGTCGCGGCGGCCGCACGGGCCGGCGTCGAGCTGCTCGCGCTGAGCGACCACGACAGCGTGGACGGGGTGCAGGCCGCCGCCGAGGCGGCCGCCGGCCTCGGGGTGCGCCTGGTCCCCGCGGTGGAGGTCTCCTCGGTGGACGGCAGCCACCAGGACCTGCACGTGCTGGGCTATCTGATCGACCCTGACGATGCCGTGCTGCGCGAGCGCCTGCACGCCTGGCGCATGGATCGCGAGCACCGGGCCGAGGCGATGGCCGAGGCGCTGCGCGAGCTGGGCTACGAGGTCGACGAGTCAGAGCTCGACCGCCGCCGGGCGAGGGGCCAATCGATCGGGCGCCCCCATCTGGCCGACGCGGTGGTGAACCACCCGGCCAATGCCGAGCGGTTGCGCTCCGAGGGGCTGGACGAGCGCTCGGCGTTCCTCGTGGCCTACCTGATCGACGGTCAGCCGGCGTTCAGGCCCCGGACCAAGCCGACCGTGGCGGAGTCGATCGAGGCCATCCACGACGCCGGCGGCGTCGCCGTCTGGGCCCATCCGTTCTGGGACGTCAAGGACCCCGCCGCGGCGCTCGAGGCCATCGACCGCTTCCGCGTCTGGGGCCTCGACGGCGTCGAATGCTTCTACGCCACCCACACCCGCGAACAGGCAGAGCTCCTGGCCGATCGCTGCTCGGCGCTCGGGCTGCTCAGCACCGGCTCCTCGGACTTCCACGGGCCGGCCCACCGCCTGTTCTCGAGCTTCCGGGCGTTCAGCACGCACGGGCGCACAGCTGACCTCGGCCCGATCGCCGGCTGATCCGGTCGGGGGGCCCCCGGCAACCGGGCGGGCTAGCGCGGCTCGCCGAGCACGCCGCGCGAGCGCAGCTCGGCCACCAGCCGCTCGACCAGCTCGTCGAGTCCTCGCTCGGCCGGCCGCAGCTCCACGTCGGGCGCGGCCGGCGGCTCGTACGGTGCGTCGACTCCGGTGAGGCCCTGGAGCTTGCCTCCCCGAGCCCGGGCGTAGAGCCCCTTGGGATCGCGGCGCTCGCATTCCCCCAGCGGGGTGTCGACGAACACCTCGAGGAACTCCAGCTCGCCGCGCTCGTGGATGGCGCGCGCGAGCTGGCGATCGACCGCGTAGGGACTGATCGCGCTGACGATCGCGATCGTCCCCGAGTCGGCGAACAGACTCGCGACGTGGGCCACCCGGCGGATGTTCTCCGCGCGATCGGCCGGATCGAACCCGAGGTCGCTGTTGAGGCCGTAGCGGAGGTTGTCGCCATCGAGCCGGTAGGCGCGATAGCCGTCGCGGGCCAGACGCTCGTCGAGCGCTGCGGCGATCGTCGACTTCCCGGAGGCGGGCAGCCCGGTCAGCCATACGGTGGCGCCGTTCTGGCCGAGCAGGGCCCAGCGAGTGCCGCGAGTCAGACCGCTCCGATCCCAGGTCACCTCCCCGTGGTGGGGGTCGACCCGCTGCATGTGGGCCTCGATGATCATGCCGGCGCCCACCGTGCTGTTGGTCGCCTCATCGATCAGGATGAAGCTGCCGGTGGTCCGGTTCCGGCGGTACTCGTCGAAGATCAGCGGCACCGTGGTGCGCAGCCGGATCCGGCCGATGTCGTTCAGCCCCAGCTGGCGCGCGTTCTCGTCCCGGTGCAGGGTGTTGACGTCGATGCGATAGCGGATCTGCTCGACGACCGCCCGCGCCGCGCGAGTCGTGTGCTTGACCGCGTACACCCCGCCGGCGGCGACCGGCTCGTCGGCCATCCAACAGACGATCGCCTCGAGGTCCGACTCGACTCTCGGGCGGTTGTGCGGTCGGCAGATCATGTCCCCGCGCGAGATGTCGAGGTCGTGTTCGAGGCGCAGCGCAACCGACATCGGCGCGCACGCCTCCGCCAGCGGTCCCTCGAAGCTCTCGACCGACGCGATTCGCGTCTCCTCTCCCGACGGCAGGACGACGACCGGATCGCCGGCCCTGAACACGCCGGCGGCGATCTGCCCGGCGTACGCGCGGTACTCGCGGGCGGCGTGCTCGGAGTCCGCCCGCAGTCCCGCGCCCGGCCAGATCGGCGGCTCCGACGCCGGGCCGGAGCCCGGGCCGGTCCGGATCACCCACTGAACCGGGAGGCGGCAGTCGATCAGGTTGCGGTCAGAGGCGATGTGGACGTGCTCGAGGTGATAGAGCAGCGCCGGCCCCTGGTACCACTCCATCCGCTCGGAGCGCTCGACCACGTTCTCGCCATCCACGGCGGAGATCGGGATGAACGTCACGTCGGTCGTCTCGAGGCGGGCGCAGAACTCGCGGAAGTCGTGCTCGACGTGCTCGAACGCCGGCTGCGAGTAGTCGACCAGGTCCATCTTGTTGACGCACACGACGAGATGTCTGATCCCGAGCAGGGAGGCGAGGAAGGCATGACGCCGTGTCTGCTCGACGACCCCCTGGCGTACGTCGATCAGGATCACCGCCAGATCGGCCGTCGAAGCGCCGGTCACCATGTTGCGCGTGTAGCGCTCGTGGCCCGGAGTGTCGGCGATGATGAACTTGCGGTGCACGGTCTGGAAGTAGCGGTAGGCCACGTCGATCGTGATGCCCTGCTCGCGTTCGGCGCGCAGCCCGTCGGTGAGCAGCGACAGGTCGAGCGCGCGTTCGCCGTTGCGCCGCTCGGAGGCGGCGCGGAGCGCCTCGAGCTGATCGGTCAGGATCTGCTCGGAGTCGTAGAGCAACCGTCCGATCAGCGTGCTCTTGCCGTCGTCCACCGAGCCCGTGATGACCAGGCGCAGCAGCGCACTCGTCGCCGCCGCCGGCTGGGCCCCGGCCGTCACGCTCTGCCCCGCACCGTCTGACTTCATGCCGCCGACCGTAGCGTAGGCAACGGATGCGGGGAAGCCGAGTGCGCGCTCACGCCGACGGCGACGAGACCACGCCCGCCGCCTGTCCGCGCGGCTGCACGGAGAGCCGGAAACGGGCCTGCTCGGCACGGCGCGCGCCGGCTCGCAGCTCGCGCCGAAGCGCGTAGAGGTAGTCGTCGAAGTCGACCTCCATGGTGTGGCGCTTGGACGCCACATAGCGGCGGCGCCTCCGGGCCTGCTCGCGCCGGATATCGGCCTCCATCTCGGGCACCGAGGGCAGGTGGTACTCGCCGCGCAGGTAGGAGGCGATCCACCGGCCCTGGGCTTCGGCCAGGGGCATGGTCGCGCCCAGGGCTGGAGCAGCGCGACAAAGAACAGGTTCTCGATCCCCGGCTTGAACACCCGCCGGTAGAGCGGCAGCTCGTTGTCCGGGGCCGACACGAAATCGGGGTCGAAGAACGGGAAGCTCACCTTGTAGCCGGTGCACCAGACGATCACGTCGACTGCCTCCGTGCTGCCGTCCACGAAGCGAACGGCGTCACCGGAGAGCTCGGCGATCGCGGGCTTCCAGGTCACCTCGCCGTGCGCCACTCGCCCGAGGAAGTCGGCCGAGAGGGTGGGATGAGACTGAAGCAGCCGGTGATCAGGCGTGGGCAGCCCGTAGTCCTCTACGCGGCCGACGGCCAGGCGGTAGACGGCGCGGAAGAACGCGTGGCGCAGCGGGAACGGGATCAGCGGAGTGAGCGGGGTGACCCCGATCTGATCGATCGGGCGACCGAACACGTACTTGGGGACCACATGGGCGCCTCGGCGCGCCGAGAGCAGCGTCCGCCGCGCCGCGAAGCTCGACTCGACCGCGATGTCCATCGCGCTGTTGCCGATGCCCACCACCAGCACGTTCTTGTCGCGAAAGTCCGCGGCGTCGACGAACCAGTGCGAGTGCATCTCGAGGCCGTCGAACGAACCCGGGTAGGGCGGCTCGGGCCACCGGGGATCCCAGTGATGACCGTTGGCGACCAGCAGCGCGTCGTAGCGCCGGGTCTCGCCCGTGTCCAGGGTCACCGACCAGACGCCATCGGAATAATCTCGGGCCGCGTGTTCGACACCGGTTTCGAACCGGATCCGCTCGAGCAACCCGAAGCGGCGGGCGTAGTCCTCGAAGTACTGGGCGATCTGGGTGTGGTGCGGGTAATCCGGATAGGACCGCGGCATCGGGAAGTCCGAATAGGCCATCCGCTGGCGCGAGGTGTTGGAGTGCAGCGCCCGGTAGGCCGACGACATTCCGTTCTTGTTGGCGAACACCCAGTTGCCGCCGACCCGGTCTGACTTCTCGAAGCAGTCCACCGGGATGCCCCGCTCGACCAGCCCCTTGAGGGCCGCGATGCCCGATGAGCCGGCGCCGATCACGCACGCGCTCGGAAGGGCGTCCACGCCGGGACCGTAACAATCGGCCGCCGGCGCGGTCAAGCGCGCACCGCCACGCTCTCCTCACGCCGGTGCGCCTTGCCGCGGGCGATCACCTCACGGAAGCTCCGGAAGCGGAAGATCAGCACGAGCGCCCCGAAGCCACACGCCGTGGTCAGCACCGCGGTGGCGATCTGCTGGCCGACCGAGAACGAGGCAACGTACGGGCTCCCGGCGAAGATCGTCAGCAGCAGCGCCTGCTGGACGCCGGCTCCCCCCGGCGTGAACGGGAAGACCGAGGCGATCACCTGGACGGCGAGCACGAGCAGCACGTTGCGTACCGACCCGCCGATGTGGAATGCATCGAGCAGCGCCCAATAGGAGGCAAAG
>JAFAYP010000337.1 GCA_019240305.1 Solirubrobacterales bacterium | reverse complement strand
CCGAGACGCCGATCACGGCTCGCATGGTCGCTCTCACCGCCACCCGCCTGGCGCTGATCCCGGCGGCCGAGTTCCGCCGCCTGGTCCTCGCCCATCCGGCGATCCACCGGACGATCATGCTCCAGGTCCGGCCCGTGGTCGCCCGCTTCACCGCGATCCAGCAGAACCACGAGCGGCTCGCGGCGCTGGGCACGATGGCCGCCGGTCTGGCCCACGAGCTCAACAACCCCGCGGCCGCCGCGCGCCGCTCGGCCGCCGACCTGGCCGAGGCGCTCGACGTGATCGGCGCCACGATCCGGGAGCTCACCGATGCCGGGATCGAGCGCGAGGATGCCGCGCGGATCGCCGACCTGCGCGAGCAGGCGCTCCGGCAGTGCGCCCAACGCGACTCGCTGTCCGCACTGGACGCCGCCGACGCCGAGGACGACATGCGCGATCGGCTGGAGGAACTCGGCGTGCCGGAAGCGTGGCGGCTGGCCGAGCCGCTCGCGGCGGCCGGGCTCGATGCGAGCTGGCTCGAGCAGATGCGGGCGGTCGCGGGGCCGGCCACGGCGCCCGCGATCCGGTCGGTGGCTGCATCGCTCGGCGCACAGCGGCTGGTGAGCGAACTGCGCGAGTCGACCGAGCGCATGAGCTCGCTGATCGGCGCGGTCAAGGCGTACGCGTACATGGACCGCGGCGGCCTGGTCGAGGCCGACGTTCACGAGGGCCTCGAGACGACGCTCAAGGTCCTGGGCTACAAGCTCAAGCACAAGGAGATCGAGATCCGCCGCGACTACGACCGGGACTTGCCTCCGATCACCATCTACGGCTCCGAGCTCAACCAGGTGTGGACCAACCTGCTCGACAACGCGATCGACGCGGTCGGCGAGCGCGGCGCGATCACGGTTCGGACCAGGCCCGACGGCGAGTGCATCCTGGTCGACATCGCGGACACCGGACCGGGCATTCCTGACGACGTTCGCTCGCGGGTGTTCGAGCCGTTCTTCACAACCAAAGAGGTCGGCAGCGGCACCGGCATCGGACTCGATACCGCCCGGCGGATCGTGATCGAGCGGCACGGAGGGTCGATGAGCTTCGACACCTCCGAGCAGGGCACCACCTTCCACGTCTGGCTTCGACTGCACCCGTCCTCTCCCGCACGATTGGAGAAGCACCCATGACGACGACCTGCACCCACCTGGACACCATCACCGTGATGGAGCTGCCCGACAGCGTGCCCGGCTGCGAGGACTGCCTGCGCGAGGGCGGTGTCTGGCTGCACCTGCGCATCTGCCTGGAATGTGGCCACGTCGGATGCTGCGACGACTCGCCCAACCACCACGCGACCGCGCACGAGCACGCCAGCGGGCACCCGTTGATCCGCTCGCTCGAGCCGGGCGAGGATTGGGTCTGGTGCTATCAGGACGAGGTGGCGATGGAGATCCCCGAGATCCGGGGGCACACGCGAATTCCGCCCTCGCCGATGCTCACCTGAGCAGTTCGGCGATCGCCTCGATACCGCGCTCGACCTGGGCTCCGCTCAGGTTGCCGAACCCGAGCACGAGCTGAGGTGGGCCGCTGGGCTCCCTCAGCCGGTACGAGCTCATGCCGTACAACCCGACCGAGCGAGCCCGTGCCTGCTCGACGATCTCCGGCTCGGCGGCTCCGTCCGCCAGATCGGCCACCGCGTGGAACCCGGCGGCCAGGCCGTGCAGCGCCACGCGGGGCGCCCGCTCGGCGAGCGCCCGGATCAGAGTCTCCCGGCGCGCGGCGTACACGCGGCGCATGTGGCGCAGGTGCCGGTCGTAGCGGCCGGACCGGATCAGCGCCGCGAGCGCGAGCTGCTCGAGGGTGGGGGAGCCCCGGTCGCTGAGCAGCTTCTCGTCGGTGAGCGGCTCGAGCAAGGCCGGCGGGCCGATTATCCAGCCCAGGCGCAGCGCCGGCGCGAGCGATTTGCTGACGGTGCCGAGCAGCGCGACGCGGTCGGGAGCCAGTCCCTGGAGCGCCCCGATGGGATCCCGGTCGTAGCGGAACTCGGCGTCGTAGTCGTCCTCGACGATGATCGCGTCCCGTTCGTTGGCCCAGGCCACCAGCGCCTGGCGACGGTCGGGGGCGAGCGCCATGCCGGTCGGGAACTGATGGGTGGGAGTGAGGATCACCGCGCGCGCCCCCGTGGAGGCGAGGGCATCCACGTCGATGCCGCGATCGTCGACCGCCACGGGGATCGCCTCCATGCCGAGCCGGCGACAGATCACGTCGTAGTCCTCGTCTCCGGGATCCTCGATCGCCACCTGCCGCATGCCGGCCTGTGCGAGCGAGGCGAGCACCAGGTTGATGCCCTGGCCGAACCCTGCGCACATCACGATCTGCTCCGGTTGGGCGGCCGTACCGCGCACGCGGCGCAGGTAGCCGGCGAGCACCTCGCGCACGCTGGCAGCCCCGCGTGGATCGCCGTAGCCCAGGTCCGCCGGGGTCGCATCGCGGCAGCTCTCGCGAAGTGCCCACACCCAGTCCCGGCGTGGGAAGCTCGTCAGGTCCGGGACGCCCGGCAGGAAGTCGACCGCGAGCCGCCCCGCCGGCGCCGGTCTCGGAGGCAACTCGGCCGGCGCGACGGCCGGCGCGGCGACACGGGTGGCCGAGCCTGAAGCCGCGACGAGGAAGCCCTCAGCCTGCAGCTGGCTGTAGCACTCCAGCACCAGCCCACGGGAGACGCCGAGCTCGGTCGCCATCGCTCGCGAAGAGGGAAGCCGCTCGCCGGTGGCCAACCGGCCGGATCGGATCGCCTCCCGCAGCTCGCGTTCCAGTTGAGCCCGGAGGGGCTCGGGTCGCGAGCGGTCGAGCGTGAGCAGCAACTCAGGACCTAAACCGGCCCACTCGATCGGCATCGAGCGCGATCCTACCTCTGGGCGACACCCGTACAAGCTCGCGGCGCGAAGCTGTGCGAAACCTCCACACACGCGCTTGGCGCTCAACCCCTGGCTCGCCCCTGCCGACGGGGTTGATGACGACAAAGGCTAACTCGTCGTGAGGCGGGGGCGCAAAGCCAGGGGTCTCGGGTTCTGAGACAGCCCAGCTGCCGATCGGTAAGAGAGATCGTGCGCCAGGGACGGCGACCTGCATGGAGGTTCAGCCTTGTCTTCGTTATTCCACTCACGCCTGCGCGCGGTCGCGTGCGGGATCGCGGGTCTCACCTGCGTCTGTGTGCTCGCCAGCACCGGTGTCGCGTTCGGCGCTTCCGAGATCCTCGCGTCGTGTCCGGGCCAGTCGCTCAGCGCCCCGTTTTCGCAATGGGGTGACACCAACAGCTATTTCCAGGTGCCGGGGGGATCGTTTGAGGGAACCTCCGACCAGGTCGGCTGGACGTTGTCGGGGGCGAGCCTGACGCCGGGCAACGAGCCGTTCTACGTCAACAACAGCAGCGACAGTCAGTCGCTCACCATCTCGGCCGGAGGCACGGCGACGTCGCCTTACTTCTGCGTCGACAACACGATGTCCGATCTGCGGTTCTTCGCCCAGGAGACGACAGCCGGAAGCGACCTCCAGGTGCAGGCGCTCGTGCAGACCGGCAACGGAGTGCAGACGGTGCCGCTCGAAGATCTCGCCGACGGCTCGATGCCATCGTGGGCTCCGACCCAGCCGGCCGGCAGCACGTCCGGGCTGGCCGATGGCCGGATGCTCAGCGTCGCATTGCAGTTCTCGGTGCCGCAGTCGAGCGGCAGCTGGCAGATCGACGACGTGTACGCCGACCCCTACCGCTCCGGCTGAGCGCGGCGCCGGCGCGTGTGGGGAACGACGAGGTGAGGGATTAACGTGGTGGAGCTCCAAGAGACCGAGTCGGCAACCGAGCGGCTGCTCGAGCACAGCTGGGAGGGCCGGGAGCGGCGCGCATCCGACCGTGAGCTGGTGATCGACGCGATCGCAGCGGCGCTGTTCGGCGCCGTCGCCAGCCTGCTGGTAATCGGCGGGAGCCTCGCCGGCCTGCGCCTGGCGATGCTCGCCCTGCTGATCGGGGTGTACGCGTTGGTCGGGCGGGTCGAATTCCCCGTCGGCGTCGGCTATGTCGTCCCGACACAGCTGATCTTGATGCCGATGCTGCTGATCCTCCCGCCCGCCGTGGTTCCGGCCGCGGTGGGAGCGGGCCTGGTGATCGGAAACGCCGTTGACTGGGCGTTCGGTCGGGTGCCGCCGCGACGCGTGCTCTCCGCTGTCCCGGACGCGTGGCACGCGGTCGGACCAGCGGCTGTCCTGCTCGCGGCCGGAGCGCCGAGGATCGGATTCGACCAACTGCCGCTGCTCGGTCTGGCGTTCGCCGCGGGGTGCCTGGTCGATCTGGTCAGCTCGGTGGCGCGGATGCGGCTGGCCGGGGTCGGTCCCGAGGTCAAGCTGCAGCTGCGGGTGATCGGGATGGTGTGGGCAGTCGACGCATGCCTGGCTCCGCTCGGATTCGTGGCCGGGATCGCCGCGCGGCAGCACGGCTTCGCCATCCTGTTCGTGCTGCCACTGGTGTTGCTGCTGTGGCTCGTGGCCCGTGATCGCAATCACCGGATCGAGAAGGCCCACCACCGGCTGAAGCTGGTGGAGCAGGAGCGGGTGCGACTGCAATCCGCGGTGCGCCGGTTGGGCGACGCGTTCGCGGCCAAGCTGGAGCTCGAGGGGCTGCTCGAAATCCTTTTGCATGGTTCGATCGAGGCGCTCGACGCCGCTGCGGGCCGATTGGAGCTAGGAGGCGCCCCGTCGCCACTGCGGTTGTCGGTGGGGGTGGAGGGCTGGCTCGACGAGCTCGCGGGCGGGTCCCGGGCCTCCCGTGCCGCCGACGGGCCGGTACAGGTCGGGCAGGCAGGTTTGTGGCGACTGACGGTGCCGATGCACATCGCGGCCTCACCCCGGCCGATCGCAGGCTCACTGTGGCTGGTCCGCGCCGGGCGCGCGTTCGAGGAGGACGAGGTCGCGCTGATCGGCGAGCTGATCGGCAAGGCCGAGCTGGCGGCGGCGGAGATCATCGCGCACGAGCTGATCCGCGAGCAGGCCATGACCGATGCGCTCACCGGTCTGGGCAATCGCCGCCGGTTGACCGAGGATCTCACCAGCGCGTTCCGTCGGGGACGGGACGCCGGGCCGTCGGTGCTTCTGCTGTTCGATCTCGACGGCTTCAAGAACTACAACGACACGTTCGGCCATCTGGCCGGCGACGAGCTGCTGGCCCGGCTCGGCGCGCGCTTGCGGCGTGCGGTCGACGGGGTGGGCAGGGCATACCGGCTGGGCGGCGATG
>JAFAYP010000285.1 GCA_019240305.1 Solirubrobacterales bacterium | reverse complement strand
CGCGACGTTGTAGACCCCGAACCAGAGCAGGCCGCAGATCACGATGCCGCCCAGCTGCCGGCGGCCGGGAAGCGGCTCGCGGCGGATCAGGACGAGCAGCCCGAGGACGAGGCTGCCGACGAGCAGGCGGCCGAGGGCGAGCGCGCCGGGTGACAGCATGCGATCGGCGTAGCGGATGGCGACGAACGCCGAGGCCCACAGCACGAGGGTGAGGGCCACCGCGCTGATGATCACGGCACGGTCGCGGGGGGCGCGCGAGGAGGCGGCGATGGCGGTCACTGGGCTAGAACGTAGAACGTCGCGGATCCGTGAGATCAGCGGCTGCCCGACATACTGAGGCCATGACATTTCGCTCCAGCCCAGAGACGATCCGGACGGTCCTGACCGAAACCCACACGTGGGCGGTCGTCGGCTGCTCGCCCGATCCGCGCCGCGACTCCCACCGGATCGCGCGACTGCTCCAGGATCGCGGGTTCCGGGTGATCCCGGTGAACCCGAACGCGGAACGCGTCCTCGGGGAGCGTTGCTATCCCAGCCTGATGCACATCCCGGCCGGCGAGGAGATCGACGTGGTCGACATCTTCCGCCGGGCCGACCAGGCCGGGGCACACGTGGACGAGGCCATCGCGATCGCGGCCCGCGCGGTGTGGATGCAGCTCGGGGTGATCGACGAGTCGGCCGCCCAGCGGGCGCTCGAGGCCGGCCTGCTGGTCGTGATGGATCGTTGCCCGGCGATCGAGCTGCCCCGGCTCGCGGCGTGAGCGACCTGCACCGTGAGACGCGGCTGGCCCGGGGCCAGGTGCCTCCGATCGACCGCGCCACGATCCAGCCCTACGCGGATGCGACGCCCGGTCCGTTCTACTACCAGCGGGTGGCGCACCCGGTCGGCCACGAGACCGAGCGGCTCCTGGGCGAGCTCGAAGGTGGCCGGGCGCTGCTGTTCTCGTCGGGCTCGGGCGCCACGGCCGCCCTCGCCCTCGCCCTGCTGGGGCCGGGCGACACCGTGGCCGTGGCCAACGGCGGCTACTGGGGGACGGTCGCCCTCCTGGAGGGAGAACTCGGCCGCTGGGGTCTTCAGGTACGGGGCTTCGATCAGACCGGCGAGCCGCCCGACGCCGACCTGGTGTGGCTCGAGCCGTGCGCGAACCCGATGATGAGCTTTCCCGACCTTGAGGCGGTGATCGCCCGGGCCCACGCCTCGGGCGCGCGGGTGGTGGTCGACAACACCGTGCTCAGCCCGGTCCTGCTTCGCCCGCTCGAGCACGGCGCGGACTTCGTGCTGCACAGCGCGACCAAGGTCCTCTCCGGTCACCACGATGCCCTGATCGGAGCGGTCAGCTGCGCGCGGGCCGAGGACCACGAGCGCCTGGCCGCGTTTCGCTCCGCGTCGGGGCTTGGCGCGGCGCCGGACGCCGCGTGGCTCATGCTGCGCGGGATGAAGACGCTGGGGCTCCGGGTCGAGCGCCAGTCAGCCAGCGCCCTGGAGCTGGCTCGCCGGCTCGCCGGACATCCCGCCGTCCAGCGGGTCCGCTACCCCGGGCTGGACCCGGATCCGGTCGCGGCGCGCTACGTGAGGGCGTTCGGTCCGCTGGTGTCCTTCGACGTGGCCGGCGAGCAGGCCGCGGTCCGGGTTGAGCGCGCGCTGGAGGTGATCGAGAACGCGACCAGCCTGGGCGGCGTGGCCTCGACCCTCGAGGCCCGCGCGCGCTGGGAGCCGTCCCGGGTCCCTCCCGGCCTGCTTCGGCTCAGTGTCGGGCTCGAGGACGTCGAGGACCTGTGGGCCGACCTGGCCGGGGCGCTCGAAGTTATGCAGCGAAGCAATGGGTAGGGTGCCGGAACGATGAAGATCGTCTACACCTTGACCGACGAGGCGCCAGCGCTGGCCACACAATCGCTGCTGCCGATTCTGCGAGCGTTTGCCGGGGCGGCCGAGATCGAGATCGAGGAGCGCGATATCTCGCTGGCGGGCCGGATCCTGGCCCAGTTCCCGGACCGGCTGAAGGAGGAGCAGCGCGTCGACGACGCGCTGGTCGAGCTCGGCAAGCTGGCCCAGGAGCCCGAGGCGAACATCATCAAGCTCCCGAACATCAGTGCCTCGGTCCCCCAGCTAAAAGCGGCCATCGAGGAGCTCCAGGGCAACGGCTACGAGATTCCCGATTATCCCGACGAGCCCGACGGCGACGAGCAGAACGAGATCCGCAGCCGCTACGACAAGGTCAAGGGCAGCGCGGTCAACCCGGTTCTGCGCCAGGGGAACTCGGACCGTCGCGCACCGGCGTCGGTCAAGGAGCATGCGCGTAAGCACCCCCAGTCGATGGGCGAGTGGTCCTCGGACTCTCGCTCACATGTATCCACCATGAGCGAGGGCGACTTCCGCTCGACCGAGCGCTCGCACACGGTCCAGCGCGCGGGCGCGGTCCGGATCGAGCACGTCGACCCCGACGGGAAGGTGACCGTCCTCAAGGAGGAGATCGAGGTCCAAGAGGGCGAGATCATCGATGCGGCGGTCATGCGCCTCGCCGCACTGCAGGCGTTCCTGGCCGAGCAGATCGCCGATGCCAAGGAGCGCGGCGTGCTGTTCTCGGTTCACCTGAAGACCACGATGATGCGCGTGGCCGACCCGATCATCTTCGGGCACGCTCTGCGGGCGTACTTCTCGGAGCTGTTCGAGCAGCACGCCGAGTCCCTGAGGTCCGCTCGGGTCAACCCCAACGACGGCTTGCGGGCGCTCCTGCGGGCGAGCGAGGAGCTTCCTGAGGAGGCGCGCAAGGAGATCGAGCAGGCGATCGATCGTGCCTACGAGGACGGACCGCCGCTGGCAATGGTCGACTCCGACCGCGGCATCACGAACCTCCACGTCCCCAGCGACGTGATCATCGACGCCTCGATGCCCGCGGCCATCCGCACCTCGGGCCAGATGTGGAACGCGCAGGGCGAGCAGCAGGACGCGAAGTTCGTGATCCCCGACCACTCCTACGCCGCGCTCTATGCCGAGACGGTCGAGCATTGCCGTGAGCACGGCGCGTTCGACCCGGCCAAGATGGGCTCCACGCCGAATATCGGCCTGATGGCCCAGTCGGCCGAGGAGTACGGATCGCACGACAAGACCTTCGAGATCGACGGACCCGGGACGGTCCGGGTCCGCGACGAGGACGACCAGACGCTGCTAGAGCACGAGGTCGAGGCCGGCGACATCTGGCGCATGTGCCAGACCAAGGACGCCCCGGTCCAGGACTGGATCCGGCTGGCGGTATCCCGCGCGCGGGAAACGAAGACGCCGGCGATCTTCTGGCTCGACGAGACGCGGGCACACGATGCCGAGATCCTTCGCAAGGTCAGGCCGGCGCTCGAGGAGCTGGACACCGACCGGGCGGAGATCGAGATCCTCGATGTCGCATCCGCCGCACGCCGAACGCTCGAGCGCGCACGGGCCAACCAGGACACGATCTCGGTCACCGGCAACGTCCTGCGCGACTATCTCACCGACCTGTTCCCGATCCTCGAGCTCGGGACCAGCGCCAAGATGCTCTCGGTCGTGCCGCTGATGGCCGGCGGCGGCCTGTTCGAGACCGGCGCTGGCGGATCGGCCCCGCGGCATGTCCAGCAGTTCCTCAAGGAGAACCATCTGCGCTGGGACTCTCTGGGCGAGTTCCTCGCACTCGGACCCTCGCTCGAGCTGCTGGCCGAAAAGGACGACAAGCCGCGGGCCCGGATCCTGGCCGAGACGCTC
The DNA here is from genome assembly GCA_019240305.1 of Solirubrobacterales bacterium. Taxonomy (GTDB): domain Bacteria; phylum Actinomycetota; class Thermoleophilia; order Solirubrobacterales; family Solirubrobacteraceae; genus Palsa-465. Next base: position 992 of record JAFAYP010000285.1, on the reverse strand, counting down.
GACCGTGCGATCGGGCGCGTCCTCGAGGAAGGCCGCTCGCCGAGCCGCAAGGTCGGCGAGCTCGACAACCGTGGTAGCCATTTCTATCTGGCGCTCTACTGGGCCCGCGAACTGGCCGACCAGGACGACGACACCGAGCTGGCGGAGCGCTTCGGCGCGCTGGCCGCGCGGCTGGGCGAGGACGAGCAGAAGATCGTCGAGGAGCTCAGCTCAGTCCAGGGCTCGCCGGTCGAGATCGACGGCTACTACCGCCCGGACGTCGAGCAGGTCACGGCCGCGATGCGGCCCAGCCAGACCCTGAACGAGGCGCTCGAGGCCCTCTGAGGGAGCCCGCGCGCTCGGCCGTCTCAGCGAGCGCCAAGACCCGTCGAGGACACGAACGACAGGTAGCGGCGCACGCCGGTGACATCGAGCAGGCGCTGGACCTGCGGCGAGCCGGGCGTCAAGGCGAGCCGGGTGCGGTTGGCCTCCAACAGCGAGAACTGGAGCAGGACGTGGACGCCGGCCGAGTCCATGAAGTTGACGCGGTCCAGGTCCAGGACGATCGAAGGGGCCTCGCTGGCTCCGGCCCAGGCCAGCGATTGCTCGAATTCAGGCGCGGCACACAGGTCCACCTCGCCCTTGACCACGACGACGACCGCGTCGTCGCGTTCGATGATGTCGATGTCCATGTTCGAGTGTTCGTGCATCTCCGAAGGCTCCGGGACGCGTTCACCACCGCGCCCGGCCAGATCGCCGCCGATGGAGAAGACGACCCTTTGTGTGATCAACGGCTGGTCGGCCGATAATTCACGCGAGGTTCACGCGGGCGTCAGCGTCGTGCCGGATCACCGGCCTCGTAGATCTCGCGAGCCAGCGTGGCCAGAGCCTCGACCAACGGAGTGCCCGCGCCCTCAGGCCAGACGAGCATCAGCACGGCCGGGGCCGCATCGACGAGTGGGATGGCCCGGATCCCGAGGTGATGGAAGGGGACGGCGACGATCGCCGGCACC
>JAFAYP010000249.1 GCA_019240305.1 Solirubrobacterales bacterium | reverse complement strand
TGCCGGCGGTGTCCGCGTCTGGTTGCCTGGCGCGAGGAGGTGGCGCGGGTCAAGCGAGCCGCGTTCGCGGGCGAGGAGTACTGGGGCCGCCCGCTGCCGGGTTTCGGCGATCCCGATGCGCGCGTGATGCTGGTCGGCCTGGCTCCGGCCGCCCACGGCGGCAACCGCACCGGTCGGATCTTCACCGGCGACCGGTCGGGTGACTGGCTGTTCGGCTCGCTTCATCGTGTCGGGTTTGCCAACCAGCCGACCTCGGTGGCGCGCGACGACGGGCTGCACTTGACCGGGGCGTGGGTGACCGCCGCGGTCCGCTGCGCGCCGCCGGTCAATCGCCCGCTTCCCTCCGAGCGCGACAACTGCCTCCCCTACCTGGTGCGCGAGCTCGCGCTGCTTCAGCAGGTGCGCGTGATCGTGGCGCTCGGGTCGTTCGGATGGGACGCCGCGCTGCGTGCCCTCGCCGCGCTCGGTGAGCCACGGGTGCGGCCGCGCCCGAAGTTCGGCCACGGCACCAGCGCCGAGGTCGGGCGGTTCACGCTGCTCGGCTGCTTTCACCCCAGCCAGCAGAACACGTTCACCGGGAAGCTGACCGAGCCGATGATCGATGCGGTTCTGACGCGGGCCGGCGAACTCGCTCATTAGGCGACCTCCTGGGCAGCCAGGTGGACGTCTGTCCGATGGACCCGAGCATGAACTCGCGTAAGCGGCTGCGCCGCCGAGGAAAAACCCGTCGTGGCGACCGTACTCGATCAACCACTCCTGCCCGCAAGCACGGCCGAGGCCGCGTCGCTCGCACGTGCCCAGGAGCTTGCGGCGCCCCCGAGCAATCTGGCGAACGCCTCGCGGCGTTACGGCGACCGCTTCCCGCTCGTGCGGCGTCAGCGGCCGATCCGGTTGATCGGCGCGCTGGTACTGGCGCTGATGGCGCTCTACCTGCCGTGGTTGCTCACCCACCTGAACTTGTCCCTGCCGTGGCTCGCGTGGCCGTTCGTGGCCGCGAACGTGGTCTCGGCGCTGTGCGTGACGCTGTCGGTCCTCAACGGCTGGTCGACGCGGGTTACCCCTCGCCGCCCGCTCGTGGGGCCCGACGTCCCCGAAGTGGCGGTGATCATCCCGACCTGGGGCGAGCCTGTCCCGATGGTGCTGCGGACGGTGCTGAGCGTGATCGAGCAGGACTATCCGCGCGAGCGGCTGCACGTGGTCGTGTCCGACGACGCACACAACCCCGAGCTGGCGGCAGCGCTCGCCGGCCTGGGCGTGATCTACCACGAGCCACCGCCGAGGCATGCCCCCGGACGGGATGGCGCCGCCAAGGCCGGCAACCTCAACTCGGCGTTCGGGCTGGTGCTTGCGCAGTTTCCCGACGTCGCCTGCATCGAGACGCGCGACGCCGACGACGAAGTGGGCAGCCAGAAGTTCCTGCGCCACACCGTTGGCCAGCTCGAGTTCGATCAGCGCCTGGCCTTCGTTCAGACCATCAAGGAGGCGCAGGTTTCCGCCGGGGACCCGTTCGTCAACCTCGACGGCCAGTTCTACCGCTGCCAGATGCTCTCGCGCAACCACGCCAACGCGGTGTTCCCGTGCGGGTCGGGATTGGTGTGGCGCCGGCGCGCGCTGGAGGACATCGGCGGCTTTCCCACCTGGAACCTGGTCGAGGACCTTCAGTCGGGTGTGGAGGCGCTGCGCCGCGGGTGGCGCGGCTGTTATCTCACGATCGTCGGCGCGGTTGGCCAGCACAGCCCCGAGGACGTGGCCAACGTGTTCAAGCAGCGCGGCACCTGGGCGATCGACACCGTTCGGCTCTCGATCTGGGGACCCCGACGCGGCCTCAACCTGCGCCAGCGGCTCCACTTCTCGGAGACCCTGTTCTTCTATCTGCATTCGTTCACGGTGCTGGTGTACGTGCCATGCACCGCGCTGGCCTGTCTGGGCGTGTTCGCGATCAAGGCTTCGGGTCTCGCCTGCCTGCTGCACCTCATGCCCTACGCGCTCGCCGCCGAGGTTCGACTGTTCATCCTCAACCAGCCGTTCGCCGACCGCCGGCGCCGCCAGCGCTCTCCGATGCGCGCCCTGTGGCGGCTGAAGCTGATGTGGCTTGGCCTGGCGCCCGTCTACATGCTGGCCTGCTGCAAGGCCATCGCGTGTGGCCCGAACCGTAAGCCGATCTACAAGATCACTCGCAAGTCCACCGAGGTCCGCTGGTACTGGCGGGAGACCTCCCCGCACGCCGTGCTCGCCGCGATCGTCCCGGTGGGGTTCCTCCTCGGCCTCGTCCTCGGCACGCTCCCTCCGGCCCTGATCCTGATCACCACCGGCTACTGGGGGCTGGTGAACGCCGCCGCGCTGGCGGCCTTCGTCATGCGCGGCTGGTTCGGTACCACACCGCTGGGATGGCTGCGCACGACCGAGCGCCGCGCAGCCCCGGCACCGTCCTCATAACCACGACCCGCGCTGGGGTGCGCGGTCGGCGCCCCGTTTGCGGTCAAGAACCGACCTCAT
>JAFAYP010000241.1 GCA_019240305.1 Solirubrobacterales bacterium | reverse complement strand
TGCCCGGCCGGCGGCGCGGTTCGTCGAGACCGTGCGCGGCTTCGACGCCGACGTCCGCGTCGCCAAGGCGCCTGACGGACAGCCGGTCAAGGCGACCAGCCTGACGGGCGTGGTCGCACTCAGCGCCCGTTTCGGCGACGCGCTACTGGTGAGTGCCTCGGGCTCGCAGGCGCGCGAGGTGCTCGACGCCCTGCGCGCGCTGGCCGACGAGGGGTTCGGAGACGGTGTGACCACCGAGCCGCCTCCGCCACCACCATCCCGGGGGGCGCGGCCACGTACACCAACTATGACAACATTACCGGCGGCACCGGACGGCGTCCTGGCAGGGGTTGCCGCCTCGGCCGGCATCGCCTGCGGGGAGGCTCATCATCTGCACGGCGCGTTCGCACCGCCAGCCGACCGCCTCGCGGATGATCACGAGGCCGAACGCCTTCGGGACGCGATCGCCGCCGTCCGGATCGCGATCGAGCGTGACCGCGACACCGTGTCGAAGCGCGCCGGGCAGGCCGAGGCCGCCATCTTCGACGCCCATCTGATGCTGCTCGACGACGAGGCGCTGCTGGACCCGGCGAACCATGCGATCGAGTCCGGCGCGACCGCCGAGCGTGCCTATTACGACGCGGCCACCGAGGTCGCCGGCCGCTACCGCGCGCTCGAGGAGCCGCTGCTTCAGGAGCGCGCGGCGGACGTGCTCGACGTGGGCCGCCGTGTGGTGCAAGCGCTGACCGCCGAGCACGACGACGCGGGACCCGACCGCGAAGGCATCGTGCTCGCCGGCGAGCTCACGCCGGCCGACGCGGCGGGGCTCGATCCCACGCGTGTCACCGGCATCGCCACCGCGCACGGCACGGCCACCGCCCACGCCGCGATCCTCGCCCGGGCACTCGGCCTGCCCGCCGTGGTCGGGCTGGGCGAGCAGCTCCTGGCCATCGAGAATGGCACGACCGTCCTGCTCGACGGCGACGAAGGCACGCTCCAGGTTGACCCGCCGGCCGACGTGCTGCGCGAGGCGTCCGAGCGCCGCGAGCGGGCAGTGCGCCGGCGCGCGGTGGCCCGCGAGCGCGCACACGAACCTGGCCTCACGAAGGACGGCACGCGGATCGAGGTATTCGCCAACCTCGGCTCGGTCGCCGACGCCGCCCGGGCGGTGGAGGTCGGCGCCGAGGGCGTCGGCCTCCTGCGCACCGAGTTCCTGTTCCTGGATCGGTCCGAGCTGCCCGGCGAGGAGGAGCAAGCCGAGACCCTGCGCGAGATCGCGCGTACGCTGGACGGCCGGCCGCTGATCGTGCGCACGCTCGATGCCGGCGCGGACAAGCCGCTCCCGGCATTGCCGATGCCGCCCGAGACCAACCCGTTCCTCGGCGTGCGCGGCATCCGCCTGACGCTCGAGCGCCGCGACGTGCTGAGCACCCAGTTGCGCGCGATCCTCCGCGTGGCGGCCGAGCACCCGGTCAAGATGATGCTGCCGATGGTCGCCAGCCTGAGCGAGATCCAGGCCGTCCACACGGCCCTCGCCGAGGCCCGCAGCGACACCGGCATCGACGCCCCGCTCGAGCTCGGGATCATGGTCGAGGTCCCGGCGGCGGCGCTGACCGCGCGACTGCTATCTGAGCACGTGGACTTCTTCTCGCTCGGGACCAACGACCTCACCCAGTACACGCTGGCCGCCGAGCGCGGGGACGAGCGGCTGGCACCGCTGCTCACCGGACCCCAACCGGCCGTCCTGCGCCTCGTCGAGGCGACCGTGGCCGGCGCGGCGACGCGCGGCCGCTGGGTGGGGGTATGCGGCGAGCTGGCCGGTGACCCTCCGAGCGCGCTGCTGTTAGTCGGCCTTGGCGTGACCGAGCTCAGCATGGCCCCGGCGCTGGTGCCCGAGGTCAAGGCGGCGCTGCGCGGCGTCGAGCTCGCCGATGCGCAGGCGGCGGCGCGCCAGGCCCTCGAGGCCGACGGCGCGGTCGCGGCCCGCGCGCTCGGCAGCGCTCTGCTGTGAGCTACGCTGGGGCCCGAGTGGAAGCCGGGACGCCCCGCACGCTGCGCTCTCCGAGGGTGCTCGCGGCCGGCACCGGCCTGCGCGTCGCGGCCTGCCCGGCCGTGCTCGCGCTCGTCCTGAACGCCTCCTATACGGCCGGCGCGATCGTCTTCGCGCTGGCCGCGGCCACCGACTGGGTCGACGGCCGGCTGGCCCGCCGCTGGGAGATCACCACTCGGCTGGGCGCGTTCCTCGACACCACCGCCGACAAGCTGCTGGTCACCACGGCGCTGATCGCGCTGGTCGCCGTGCACCGCGGATCACCCTGGGTGACGCTGGTCATCATGGGACGGGAGTTCACGATCCTCGGACTGCGCGCGGCCGTCGAGTCGGGCGGTCGCCGCTTCGAGACCTCGATGCTCGGCAAGTGGAAGGCCACCGTGCAGTTCGTGGCCATCGTGCTCGCCATCCTGCGCCCCGACGCGGTGATCGCCGGCGCCTACCTCGACCAATGGGCGATGGTGATCGCCGCTCTGGTCACCGCCTGGTCTGGGATCGATTACATCGTCCAGTTCTCCGCGACGCTGCGCAACTGACGAGCGTGGCGCGAGTGTTCGTCACCGGCGGGACGGGGGTGATCGGCTATGCGCTGATCACTCGCCTGCTCGAGCGCGGCGACGAAGTGGTCGCCCTGGCTCGCTCCGAGGGCGCCGCGGCGGCGCTGGCAGCGCGGGGCGTGCAGGTGACCCGTGGCGAGGGCTATGACGTCGACGCGCTGGCCGGGGGCATGCAGGGCTGCGCGTACGCCTACAACGTCGCCGGGGTCAACGCCCTGTGCGTGGAGGACCCGCGCCCCATGGAGCGCATGAACGTGGACGGCGCGGCCGCCGCGGTGCGCGCCGCGGCCCGGGCGGGCGTCGCGCGGCTCGTGCACACCTCCTCGGCGGCCACCATCGGTGAGCCACCCGGCACGGTCGGGACCGAGCAGACCGTGCACCGCGGCTGGTACCTCTCGACCTACGAGCGGACCAAGGCCGAGGGCGAGCGCGCCGCGCTGGCCGCCGCCCGGGAGGTCGGGCAGGACACGGTCCTGGTCAACCCTTCCTCGGTGCAGGGTCCCGGCCGGGCCGGCGGCACCGGGCGGTTCCTGCTCGCCTTCCTCGATGGGCGGCTCAGGCTGTTCGTGCCCACCACGATCAGCCTGGTCGATATCGACGATTGCATCACCGGACACCTGCTGGCGTGCGAGCGCGGCACATCGGGCGAGCGCTACCTGCTGAACGGGATGACGCTGCCGATCGAGCGGGCGCTCACCCTGGCCGCCGAGGTGGCCGGCGTCCAGGCCCGTCCGCGGCTGGTGCCCCGTGGCCTGGCCACGGTCGCGGCCTCCGCGGTGGAGCACGCTTTCCGCCTGGCGCGGCGCCAGCCCCCGGTGTGCCGGGAGATGGTCCACACGCTGCTCCACGGTCACCGCTACGACGGCTCGCGGGCCGAGCGCGAGCTCGGCCTGCGCTACACCGACCCGCGCGAGACGATCGGCAAGACCGTGGCCTGGGCCCGTGCGGAGGGCCTGATCGGGTAGCCACCGTGTCGGGACCTGTCGGCGTCATCGTGCTGATCGCCGGAGTCGGCGTGGTCGTGGTCGCGGCCGACGTGTTTGTCGACGGGTTGCTCGCTGTCGCGCTGGCCCTGGGGATCGCGCCGTTCGTGCTGTCGGTCGCGCTCTCCGGGTTCGAGACCGAGAACCTGGCCACGGGTATCGCCGCCAACGCGAAGGGCCTGCCGGGAGCGGCCGCCGGCACGTTCCTCGGCGGCATCACCTTCCTGGCCTTCGCGGTGGCGGGGCTCGGGGGGCTGATAGCGCCCATCCGGGTGGATCTCCCGACGCGCTTCGCGGTATGGATGGCGCTGTCCCCGCTCCCGCTGTTCGCGTTCGCGGTCAACGGACACATATCCCGCCTCGAGGGCGCGGTGCTCGTCGTCTGGTCGGTCGTGGCGCTGGTCGGCCTCGCGCGGTCAGGACGCGATCTGCTCGTCGCAGAGGACGAGGAGGAGCGGATCCGATGGCCCGGCCTGCGTCTGTTGATCGGGCTGGCCGTCCTGACCGGGGGGGGATGGCTGATCGGTCAGGGTCTCCGCACGACGGTACGCCAGCTGAGCATCCCGCAGACGCTGCTCGGCAACACCGCCCTAGCGGCGGCGACCGAGGCCGAGGAGCTCGCGCGCTTCGCCGTGCCGGCCCGTCGCGGACGCCCGGAGATCGGCCTCGGCAACATCGCGGGGACCGTGGTCCACTTCGCGGCGCTCAACGCGGGGATCATCGCACTGGTCAAGCCGCTGAGCTTTGGGACGGACACCACTCGCTTCTACCTCCCGGTGGCGGCGGCCAGCCCGGCGATCCTCGCCCTGGTGCTCGTGGTGCGCAAGCGCATCGGAAGAATCGAGGGCGTGGCGCTGACCAGCCTGTACGTCGTTTACGTCGCGGTGGCGATCCTCGTCTCGAGCTGAGAACCGCGCGGTGTCAGACGAGGTCGGCGCCGCCCAGCGACACCTCGGACAGGGCCATCAGATGCAGGTCATCGACCCTGGCCACCGCCTCGCTCACCACGTCCCGGATGATCGTGTAGCTGATCGTGCCCCGGCGCAGCCCGTAGTTCTGCACCGTGCGCTGATCGACAATCTCGTACAGGTGAGTCCCGTCCGTGAGGTACGACGTTTTCATTCTGTCTGCCTTGGACTGTGCGCTGGACGAATCCGAAAGTGCGGTTCTGCACTTAGATCAACGGCATCGCCAGCGCAAACTTGAGCAATTTGCGATCAACGAACCTCGGATAGCGCAGCTATCGTCAGCTCGTCGAGCGTGGCGGTGCTTCGCTGACGGAACCCCGGAGGACCGTGTAGCGGATCACGCCGCGCGTGAGGCCGAAGTTTTGCACGGTGCCCCGATAGATCACTTCGTATAAGCGGATGCCGTCGGTGAGATGCCTGATCGCAAGCGTCCAATCTGGAGCTACAGGGGCGTAGGTTCCCGTCGTTCAGACGTTTTACCCGGAAACCGGGTTGTTTCACCGCTGCACGTTGGATCCCAACCGCGTCACGCGCGCGTCCCTCGCCCGGGGGTCGCGCAGTTCTCCGGCTCGGAATCAACCATCTAGGCCGCCGGGAGCGCGCCGGCCAGCCCGGCGATCGTCAGCCGACGCCGGCACAGGTTCACCGCGTACGCCCGGGTCGGCGGGGGCACGGCGTCCCCCCAGGCGGCGGCCGCCTCGGTGGCTACGCTCAGCAC
>JAFAYP010000218.1 GCA_019240305.1 Solirubrobacterales bacterium | reverse complement strand
ATGTAGGGAATCGTCTGCAGCAGAATCTTGATGTCGCCCCACAGCGACCAGTTCGCCACGTACAGGTAGTCGATTCGGATCATGTCCTCGAGCGGGATACGAGCGGAGCCGAGCACCTGCCAGGGTCCGGTCATACCGGGCTGCAGATGCAGGCGGTGGCGGAACAGCCCCACCACCTTCGCGTCCTCGTCTTCGATCAGCGGCCGGGGTCCCACCAGGCTCATGTCTCCGCGGATGACGTTCCACAGTTGCGGCAGCTCATCCAGTGAGGTCTTGCGCAGAAGGCGACCCATCCGGGTTACGCGAGGATCAGCGGCGATCTTGAACAGACCCACCGCCTCGTTCAGCGAGGTCAGTTGCGCCTTCTGCGAGTCAGCGTCGGCCACCATCGTGCGGAACTTCAGGATCGGGAACTGCTTCCCATCCCGGCCGGTGCGACGCTGGTGAAACAGCACCGAACCTCGCGAGTCGAGCTTGATGAGCAGAGCAATCAGCGCAATCAGCGGTGCGGCGACGACCAACCCCACCGAGGCACCGATCACGTCGGTCCCACGCTTGATGATCCGCGCGGACCGGGAGAGATCGAGCTGCGGGAGCCCCAACATGCTCACGCCGCCCACACTCTCGAGCTCCGCCGAGGCGCCCACGATTTCGCCGAGGAACGGCACCAGCGTGACGCGGACGCCGACTTCCTTGGCCGTGTGAACCAGCGAGAGCACGTGGCCCACGTCTGGATAGCGGGGAGCGACCAGCAGCCGTTCAACCTGCTCGAAGTCGACAACGCGGGCCAGGTTCTCGGCATGCGAGAGCTCCGAGAAGGTGCTGTGCTCAGAGCGCGCGCTGTCACACTCGATGGAGGCCACCACTCGAGCGTTCTGCGCGGCCGCTCCGAGTGCGCGTCCGAGGCGCTGCGCCGTGCCGGTCTCCCCCACGACCAGGCACCGCTCCGGCGAAAGCACCCGCCGGAGCACCCCGCGCGTCACCCCCCGCAGGCACACCGCGCCGGCAAAGAACCCGACCAGCACTGTCATGACGTGCGCGCCGCTGAGTCCTCCGGCAATCGTCGCGTGCCGGGTGATCCACACCCCCAAAGCGAAGAGGGTCGCAAGTTGGAAGAGCGCCGGCGCATCATCCAAAGTCGTCTGGCGCAGGCGCACTTCGTCCTTGTGGTAGAGCCCGAGGACCCGGGCCAGCAGCAGTACCGCAGGCGCCAGCGCGAGCGTGTCCGGCACAAGTAGCGCCGACCCGGGGTACGCCAGATCGATGGCGGTCAGCGTGAGCAATGCGGCGGCAAGATCTGCGCAAGCCAGCGCGCCGCGCACTTGCGAGGCTCGGCGCAGAGCCGGGCGCCGCAGACTCCCAGGGATCGGGGAAAGTTGGAACTCGCCACCTGTAGCGGTGATTCGCTGGTTAGCGCGACGCTCCTCATCGTGGTGCGGCCCCTGACGGCGTGCCACGACTCCAGCCCCCGCGCGGGCCTCGTTCCTTCGAGTTCTGGTCGCCGTAAAGGGCCGCATCAAGTGGGTGAAACCGAGAGATTCATAGCTTTGACAGGCGGTCCTAGGTCCAGGACCGACATGAATGTCTGCTCATCCTCTCTCCTTGCGCTTGATCCTAAGTCGGTATAGCGGTCGTGTCTTTCGACATGTGTCTAAGTCGTTACTCATAACCCCGGCCCGCTGGAGGCCCCCGTCTGCGCGCGTGTCAAGACGTACTGGTCGACGGACAGGCAAGTGCCGGCCCGCGCCTCAAGGCACGGCACTGACACCACGAGCACTTCCCCCCATCGGACACCTGAAACCGAACTACCCCACGAACCTTCGGTGCGCCGAAGATTTCGCAAGGCGCACAATAGCAACGTTGCACCCGCACCGAAGGCGCCCGGGACGGGATTGGAACACTATGCAGGCTTCGCACAACAATCCTCCCACTAATGTTGCCTAGTGCGATCAATAACAAGTGCAATATTTGGTTCACCGGCAACCGTGGGTGACGCCGACCTCGTCGAGGCCAGCGCCGTTATGGAAACGTACGTTGACGTTTGTGGCAAAGCGCGCTTGCTTTCACACCGCCAAACGTGATCGGGGCGTTTAGATCCCAAAAGTGGGACGCGGGTGCGCACGAGCGTCGCACAGCCGCGTGGTGGAGCTACACCCACTGATTGTCCGGCCTCCGTGCCGGACCGCCCGGTCTAACCTCCGCCGAAGCCGCGGGCGTTGCGGGCCAGCTCGCGGTGCTCGATCACCCGGTCGACCAACCCGTAGCCGACCGCCTCGACGCCCGTGAAGAAACGGTCACGCTCCATGTCGGAGTGGACCCGTTCGATCTCCTGGCCGGTGTGCTTCGCATAGAGCTCGTCGATGCGAGCCCGCAGAGCCAGGACCTCCCGCGCATGGATCTCGATGTCGCTCGACTGCCCCTCGAACCCGCCCGAGGGCTGATGAATCAGGATCCGGCTGTTGGGCAACGACAACCGCTTGCCGGACGTGCCTCCGGCGAGGAGCAGCGACCCCATCGACATCGCGATCCCGTAGCAGATCGTCTGCACGTCCGGCCGGATGAACTGCATCGTGTCGTAGATGGCGAGCCCGGCGTAGATCGAGCCGCCCGGCGAGTTGATGTACAGGTGGATGTCCTTGTCGGGATCGTCGGACTCGAGGTGGACGAGCTGCGCGACGATCAGGTTGGCCGTCTCCTCGTTGACCTGCCCGCCGAGAAACACGACCCGGTCGTTGAGCAGCCGGGAGTAGATGTCGAACGAG
>JAFAYP010000557.1 GCA_019240305.1 Solirubrobacterales bacterium | reverse complement strand
CGGACTGCTCCCAGGAGGGATCCTGGAGGACCTCGTCCGGTAGGTCCTCCACCTCGGGCAGCCCGAGCTCCTCTCCCTGGTAGACGTAGGCGCCGCCGGGGAGCGCGAGCATCAGCAGCGCGGCCGCGCGGGCTCGCCGCCGGCCGGTCGCGGCATCGGCCGGCAGATCGATCAGATCGACCAGATGGCGCAGCTCCCGCACGTCCTGCGGCCGGGCGTAGCGGGAGACCTCGCGGACCGTGTCGTGGTTGGAGAGCACCCAGGTCGGTGGGGCGCCCACCTCTTCGTGCGCGCGCAGCGACGCCTCGATCGTGGCCCGCAGCGACTCGGCCTGCCACGGCGCGAGCAGGAAGTCGAAGTTGAACGCGGTGTGGAGCTCTCCGGGGCGCACGTAGCGGGCCAGCCGCTCGGGATGGTGCACCCAGGCCTCCGCGACGAAGACGCGGGGGTCCTCATAGGCGTCGGCCAGCCCGCGCCACGAGCGATAGATCTCGTGGACCTCGTCGCGGTCCCAGTGGGGGTGATCGACGGGCTCGCCGGCGGGGGGTGACCAGATCAGCGACCCCAGATCGGGCAGGCCGGAGGCCTTGGCCAGACCGTGGGCGACGTCGATGCGGAAGCCATCGATCCCCAACTCGAACCAGAAGCGCATGATCGACGCGAACTCGTCGTGCACCTCCGGGTTCGTCCAGTCCAGATCGGGTTGCGCGGGGGCAAACAGGTGCAGGTACCACTCATCCGGGCGGTCGTCGGCGTCGGCCACCCGCGACCACGCCGGCCCGCCAAAGTTGCTCTGCCAGTCGTTGGGCGGCTCGTCGCCGGCGACGCCCCGCCCCTCACGGAAGATGAAGCGGGCCCGCGCCGCCGAGCCGGGAGCCGCGGCCAGGGCCTCTCTGAACCAGGGGTGCTGGTCGGACACGTGGTTGGGGACGAGGTCGAGCAGCACGCGCAGCCCCAGCCCGTGGGCATCGGCGATCAGCTCGCGGGCCTGCTCGAGGGTTCCGAAGCGCGGATCGATCGCGCGGAAGTCGGACACGTCATAGCCGCCGTCCCGCATCGGCGACGGGTACCAGGGCGTGATCCAAACCGCGTCGACGCCCAGCTCGGCGAGGTGCCCGAGGCGCGCACGCAACCCGGCGATGTCCCCGATGCCGTCGCCGTCGCCGTCGGCGAAGCTGCGGATGTAGACCTCGTAGATCACCGCGCTCCGCCACCAGGGGGTGGAGCCGGGCGTCAAGCGCTTAATACTTGTACTCGCGCAAGCCGTGCCAATACTGCCGCCGGCAGAAGCGCTCGAGCCGCCAGCAGACCAGGCCGAAGGCCAACATCAAAAGGACGAATCCGGCGAGGGAGCCAACCGCGTTGCTGACCACCGGTACGAGCGCCATCAGCCAGCACCAGGCGGCGAACCAGGCCAGCGGTCGCCAAGGCAGGCGCCAGCTCCACGGCCGGCGCTCCGGCGGCTCGTCCGCGGGCGGCTCCGGGGGGAGCCTGGGCGGTTGCCATCCGCCGCCGTGTACGAGGCCGAGGACGAGCATCGTCAAGCGAGTATAGGCCCGTCCACGGGCTCGATTTCGTCCGGACGGCGCCAGATCGTCGAGCCGTCGGGTGCGGTGTCGCGCTCGATCGATCCGGTGGCGGCGAGCGCGGCCAGCTCGGCGCGAAACGCGTGGTAGGGGATCAGCCCGAGACGGGCCAGCGTGGGGTAGCCGACGCGGTCATACAGCTCGGAGGTACTCGCGGGTTCGCTCGTGATGACCGCCATCAGCGCCGAGGTGCTCGACACCGGTCCCACGGTAGCTCAGGCGGGGGGCATCTCACCCGGCCGGCGCGACGGGCAGCGGCGAGGCCGGCTTGAGCTCCTCCAGGCGCAGCGAGGTCATCGCGCGCGCTGCCCCGCCCCGAGTCGAGAGGCGGACGAGCACACGCTGGAGCTGCGCGACCTCGCGCGCGACGACCATCAACATCGCGTCGGTCTCCCCGGTAACCCAGTCGGCCGAGATGACCTCGGGCATCGCCTGGATGGTCTCGCGAAACCGGCGGTAGGCCGCGTCACCGTGGCGCTCGAGGGTCACCGCGACGTACACCTGAAGCGGAAACCCCGCGATCGCGGGATCGAGCCGGGCCACCACGCTACGCACGACGCCCGACTCTTTCAGACGCCGGACCCGGTGCAGGGTGGCCGCGGCGGAGAGGCCGACCAGCCGGGCGAGCTCCACGTTGGAGCGATCCGCGTCTGTCTGGAGCTCCTCGAGCAGCTTCATATCAATCAAATCAAGTGAAATCGCCATTTGACGAAATATTCCATCGTCTGATCGGTCAGATGTCAAATTTCACTGGAGTTTGAGGGCTGATTGCCGATCCTTGTTGATGTGAAGACTTCGAATCGCTCCGCTCTGATCGCGCTAGCTGCCGCCGGCACCCTGTGGGGCCTCAACGTGCCGCTGACCAAGCTCGCGCTCGGCTGGCTCGGCCCGGGGTGGCTCACGGTCGCCCGGTTCCTGGTGGCTGCGCCCGTGCTGGCGCTGGCCGGACGGCGGGGCCTGCGCGCGGCATTGTCCCCCCGCATGCTCGCATCGGGTGCGATCGGCTTCGGCGTGGTGATCGTGCTCCAGAACGCGGGCATCGAGCACACCAGCGTGAGCCACGCCGCGATGATCGTCGGCGCCATCCCGGTGCTGGTCGCGCTGATCTCCGCCGGCCTCGGGGAGACCGTGACGCGGCCGCTCACCTGGGCCGGATACACCGTGGCGCTGATCGGCATCGCATTTGTGGCCGGCGCGGGCGGCGGTGGGGCCAGTTCCCACGGCGACCTGCTGGTGCTGGGCTCCTCGGTCCTCTCGGCGGCCTTCATCGCGATTCAGCCGCGGCTGCTGGCCGACCGCGACGCCGCGGCGGTGACCGCCGTGCAGTTCGCGGGCGGTGCGCTGGTGGCCATCCCGTTCGCCCTCCTGAGCGCGGGCATACCGCATGGGCCCACGGCGGCGGTGCCCGCCGTCGCGCTGGCCGCGCTCGCACTGGCCGGCACGCCGCTGCCATTCTGGCTGTTCGCGTTCGGCCAGGCGCGTGTCCCGGCCGAGCTGGCCGGCGCCTTCCTCAACCTCGAGCCGGTGGTCGGCGCCGCGGCCGG
>JAFAYP010000126.1 GCA_019240305.1 Solirubrobacterales bacterium | reverse complement strand
TCGAGGCCCACGGCCGCGCTGGCCACGTCCATCTGGCCGGCCGAGAGCAGGTGCCCGGTGAGCCCGAGCGGCAGGAAGTTCTTGAAGAACACGCCGGCGAAGACCAGGCCGGCCACGCCGACCAGCCCATAGCCAACCGCGCCGGCGGCCTCGCCGAGCTCCACGAGCGTGTGGGGCGCGACGAACTTCATGCGCAGGTAGCGGCCGGCGAGGAACACCGCAAGCGGACCCGCGGCGAGGATTACCCCGCCCTGGAAGCCACCGCCCGGGGTGATCTGGCCATGCACGACGATGTAGACGCCGATGGCCAGGATCAGCGGGATCAGGACGAGGCTCAGCGCCCGCAGGGCCTCGCTGGCCCCGCCGAAGGTGTGCTCGTCGCCCTCGTGCTGGCTTGGCCGCTCGTGCTCGCCGCGCATCTGGCGCAGGATCAGCACCACCCCGAGCACAGAGCCGAACAGGATGAACTCCTCGCCCAGCGTGTCGAAGCCGCGAATATCGAAGTTCAGCGCGGTGACCAGATCGGTGGCATGGCGCTCGGTCACCCCGAGCCCGTCGATCACGTTGCCGTAGACGCCCTTGTAGTCGCCGAAGGCCGGCAGCCCGGACAGGCCCAGGACGAGTACGACGCCGAAGCCGACGACGGCGACGCCGAACAGCAGCATCCGCGTCCTGCGGCTCATTGCTCCTCGTCCTGGCGCTGGCGCTCCTGCTCGCGCACCTTGCGCAGCGCCAGCAGGATCATCACCGGCAAGCCGACGGTCGAGACCACGATCTCCGAGAGCGCCACGTCGGGAGCCTGAAAGACGAAGAACAGCATGACGAGCGCCATGCCGTACACGCTGAGCACGAGCGTCTGGCGCAGCGGATCGCGCGCCAGCACCACGGCGCCGCCCGCGATGGCCACCGCGGCCAGGGCCGCGATCTGGAGCACCATCATCGCTCGCGACGCTCCCGCGTTTTCGCGCGCCAGTCCCCGAACTCACGGATCAGGAGGCTGCGCACCGTGGTCTGAGCCAGGATCGGGCTGCTCAGCACGAGGATCAGCCCGACCAGGAGAGCCTTGTCGCCGATCAGCGAGAACGACTCCCTGATGATGACGGCGAGACCGATGAAGAACGCGCCGAATCCCGCGAGTCCCGGATAGTGCAGGCGGTCGTAGGCATCTCGCATTACGCAGATGCCGAGCACGGCGAGCATCTCGAGCAGCCCGCCGGCGATCAGCAGGATCACCGCCACCGCCGCGCGCCAGCTCACAGGTTTCGCTCCATCAGCCGGGCGAAGACGAGCGAGCCCACCAGCGCCATCGGCGCGAACACCACCGCGAGGTCGACGAACGGCTGGCGGTGAAACCCCTCCGACAGGAGCACGAGGATCGTCGAGAGCAGCACCGCGGCGACCTGCATTCCGGCCAGGCCGTGCGGAGGCGGCGCAAGCAGGACCACGCCGATGCACGGGATCAGCGCGAACCCGAGGACAGTCGCGGCGATCTCCCACTCGTTCATGGGTTACCCCTCTCCGAGCCCGAGGATGTCGATCGCCTCGTCGCCCCCACCGGGTCGGAGCTGGTGGCCCAGAATCAGCTCACGCTCGACATCGACCCCGACGATGATCGTGTTCGGGGCAAACGAGCCGAGCGACTCGGCCAGCGCCATCCGGCCCGTCTCAATGTCGCTATCGGGCCCGCAGCGGAACGGGACCGCGCGAAAGGTGCCGTTGACCTGGCGCGGGCGGATGAGCTGGCGCAAGGCGAGCAGCGAGACGGTGACGATGTCGCTCGGGGCCTTGAGCAGTGGCCGGTGCACGGTGCTCAGCCAGCGCAGCCGCGCCCGGATCCCGCCGGCGGTCTTCTGCTCGCGGGCGAGCTCGAATCCGCTCCCCGCGATCACCGCCGCCCCCACCGCCACGATCAACTCGGGGAGCGAAGTGGTGTCGATCAGCAGCAGGTAGATCCCGCCGGCGAGCAGACCGGCAGTCAGCCAGGCGGCGACGCGGCGCAGGATGACGCGCGCTTCGCTCATGGGCGGTTGCTTCTCGGGCCCGCCTGAAACTCCTGCCCGTCGACGCGACTATCGGAACCGGGGCAACACATGGTCGCGATACGCCTCGAAGAAGGCATCCTGCTCGGGACCGATCTGCTGCACGTAGAGCTCGTCGAACCCGGCGTCGGCGTACTCCTGGATGGCCTGTATGTGGCGGTCGATATCCGGCCCGCACGGGGTCTCCTCAGCGAGCATCTCCTCGGTCACGAGCTGGCTGGCCTGCTCGAAGTGCTGCGGGGTGGGCAGGACCTGGGCCAGCTCGCCGGGCAGGCCATCGTTCGGCCACAGCCGGTGGACGGTCTGGCGAGCCTTCGCCTCATCGGACCCCCAGCAGACCTTGAGCCCTCCCTGGACGAGTGCGTCGGCCTTGCCGGCCCCGTCGCGGAAGCGCTTCACGGCGTCGGCGTCCGGCCCGACCGTCACGAAGCCGTCACCGATCCGGGCGGCCAGATCGATCGCCTTCGGTCCGAAGCCCGAGATCAGGATCGGCGGCGGCTCGTCGGGCAGGTCGTAGACCTGACAGCGCTCGACGCGATAGTGGCGGCCGCGGTGGTCCTGCACGCCGCCCTGCCACAGCATCCGGATAACCTGCACGGCCTCCTCGAGCATCTCGAGCCGCTCGTCGGCGTCGGGCCAGCGATCGCCCAGGATGTGCTCGTTCAACGCCTCGCCGCTCCCGAGCCCCAGGCAGAAGCGGCCTTTCAGCAGGAGGCCAGCGGTGGCCGCCGCCTGGGCGATAACCGCAGGGTGAATGCGCACGATCGGGCAGGTCACCGCGGTGGTGACCTTCTGGTCGGTGGCCTCGGCGAGTGCGCCGATCACCGCCCAGACGAACGGGCTGTGGCCCTGCTCGTCGCTCCACGGGTGGTAGTGGTCGGAGATCCACAGGCCCTCGAAGCCGGCGCGCTCCGCCTTGCCGGCGAGCTCGACCAACTCGCGCGGTCCCCATTCTTCGCTGGA
>JAFAYP010000448.1 GCA_019240305.1 Solirubrobacterales bacterium | reverse complement strand
GCGGAAAGCCGATGGTCAGGCTGACCGCAGCGGGACCGGAGCCACTCCCGCCGGCAAGCCCGGCGCCGTCCCGCCAGGAGGCGCGGTGACTACCGCCCCTCCTGTTTCGCGGCCTCGAGCGCCGCCGGCGGATCCAGATCGCCGCTGCCGAGCGCGAGCTGGAGCGCGCGATCGGCCAGTTCGGCCGCCTCCGCGCCACCGACCGACTCGTCGCGCAGGGCGAGCGCGAGGAGCACCTGACGCAGCAGCTCCGGGCTCTGGGTGTCCGGTGGTCGCCCCGCGGGTGGGAGGTCTCGCACGGATGCGAGCAGCCGCGGGGCGCTCGCGCCGCCTCCGAACAGGCGCCCAGACGCCTTGTCCGGGATCACGGCAACGATCCCGCCGGTGGCCGGGTTGACCACGCTGACCTTACTGCGCAGGCCGGCGCGCTCGAGCGCCAGGCGATACCCCGACAACCGAAGATAGCCAAGCTGGGCAGCCAGCTGGGCGAAGGCCGCAGCCTCCGTTTCGTCCCTAAGACGCGGCTGGTGGAGGGCGATCTGGGTCCCCGCGTCAGGGAGCGAAGGATCGGGGTCGGCCGCGATGAGCAGGAAGCCGTGCGGGCCGAACCGGCCGGCGCCCACTCCCGCCACGTCGACCAGAAGCTGGTAGCCGCCAAGGCCGAGAGCGCCCACGATCCCGGAAGGGAGCGGGTTCGTCGCCAGGTGACCCGGTGCGAAGCTCATCGGGCGTCAGGGCCCTTAGCCGCCGAGCAGGGCATCGACGTCAGTTGTCCAGCAGGCCGCCGACGATACCCCCGAGCAGGTCGCCGCCGCGGCGCTGGGAGTCGCCGCCGGCGCCCTCCTGCACGGGCGGGTGGTAGTAGGCGCTCTGCAGGCCGACCCGGCCCGGGCCGGTGAAGCGGTTGAACACGAGGTTGCCAGCGCCGCTGAGGAAGCCGGTCTTGAAGCCGTAGACCTCCTGGCTCATCTCGACCGAATGGTCGCGGTAGAGCCAGCCGCCGGGCTCGATGTCGATCGACTCGCCGGGTTCGAGCGTCTTCTCGAACACGTTGCCGTAACCGTGCATCCAGACCACGCCCTCGTGGTCGCCTGCGAAGAAGTGATCGACCCAGAAGCCCCCCCCGTAGAGCATGTTGGCGAAGCCCTTCTGGCGGCTGTAGTCGTACTGGACGCCGCCGGTGGCGGCCAGGAACTGGTGCTCACGCGCCATGATCCCCTGCCCCGGCTGCAGGTGCAGCGCCACGATGTGGCCGGGCGCGTCGCGGCTGAAGGCGATCTCGCCGGGCGACTGCGCCTCGAGCAGCAGCAGTGGCATCCCGCCGAACACCCGCCGCTTGAGCCCGCGGCCCAGAGGATGCAGCCCGATCTGCATCTGCGGGTACTTCCAGAGCAGCACATGATGCTCGAAGTACACGGGCACGCGACCGTCGAGCGCCATGTGAAGCACGGGCACCAACTCGCCCTCCAGGCGATAGTTCACGCCGGGCGCGCTTCCCTGCTGGATCTGGGTCGGAAGGATCTGGGGGGCGGACGGCATGTGCTCTCTCCGTTCGGGTGTTTGATCCGGCAGCGCCGAGCCGCTGCCGCCAAGTTCGGCGGAACGCTATCGCGACACCGCGCCCAGATGGTTGATTCCATGACCCCGCGCGCCGGATGGATCCGGATGATCTGCCCCGGTCGGCGTCCTCGGGGCTCGCCAATACCACCAATATCGGCTTCGCCCTGCGTCCTAGACCGGCTTCTCCCCGAATCCCCCGGCCCCACCCGGTCGCGGAATCAACCATCTACCGGCGATAATCGGCCGCCATGGCCACGATCTACGTCACCGGCCACCGCAATCCGGACGCGGATTCGATCGCGTCGGCCATCGGCTACGCAGAGCTGAAGGGCCGACTCGACACGCGCAACACCTACGTCCCGGTTCGGCTCGGCGAATGCAACGCGCAGACCCGCTGGCTGCTCGAGCGAAGCGGCGCCCCCCAGCCCAGGTTCCTCCCCCACGTGATGGTTCGGGCCTGCGACGTGATGCAGTCGGAGTTCCCGGTCGCCCATTTGCAGGCGCCGATCCGCGCGGCCGGCCTCGCGATGGCTCGCGCCGGCCTGGAGCTGGTTCCGGTGGTGGACGATGACGGCGCGCTCGCCGGGGTGATCACCGAGCGCGCGCTGGCTCGTCGCTACATACGCGAGACCCGGGAGGCCTCGACCCTTCAGGACGCCCCGACCAAGGTGTCGGCGATCGTCGAGGTGCTCAGCGGCAGGCTGCTGACCGGCGAAGACAACTCGCTGTCCGGGCGAGTGTGGGTGCACTCGATGGATCCCACCCGCAGCGGCGCCTCGCCCGGCGACGTGGTCGTCGTGGGCAACCGCTCAGATGCCCAGCGCCTGGCCATCGATCGTGGCGCCCAGCTGCTCGTCCTGTCCAACGACTCCGAGCCCAGCCCAGAGATCCTGGCGCTCGCCGCGGAACGCGGAGTCGCGGTGATCGTCTCGCCGCTCGACAGCTACGTGTCGGGCCGCATGATCACGCTGGCCGCGCCGTGCAGCGCGCTGATGGAGCGCGAGCCGCTGACCGCCACGAGCGAGTTTCTGGTCGACGAGATCTCCGAGCAGATCAAGGAGAGCCACTACGGCGGAGCGGTGGTCATCGATCCCCAGCGCCGCCCCGTGGGCCTGGTCACCCGCTCGAACCTCGTCGCTCCGCCCCGCCGGCGGGTCCTGCTGGTCGACCACGCCGAGCAGGCCCAGACCGTCTCCGGCGTCGAACAGGCCGAGATCGTTGAGATCCTCGACCATCATCACATCGGCTCGATCGAGACCCGGATCCCGGTGACCGCGACCTTCGACCCGGTCGGCTCGACCGCCACGCTCGTGGTCGAGCGCTTCCGCCAGAGCGGGATGGAGCCGAGCCCGCCGACCGCGATGATGCTGCTCGGCGCGGTCATGTCGGACACGATCATTCTCAACTCCGCCACCACCACCGACCGCGACCGCCACGTTGTCGACTACCTCGAGCGCGTGCTCGCGGTCGATGCCGCCGAATACGGGCGAGAGATGTTCGAGGCGACCTCCGACGTATCCGAGGTCACCGCCGAGGAGATCATCAACCGCGACGCGAAGCAGTACCACGCCTCGAGCGGGCATCAGATCTGCATCGCCCAGATCGAGGTCGTGGGCAAGGCGCTGCTCGAGCGCAGCGAGGAGCTGGTCGCAGCGATGCGCAAGGCGCGCGAGAGCCGCGACCTGCAGCTCTACGCGCTGATGGTCACCGACGTCCTGACCAAGGGCACCGACCTGCTCATCGCGGGGGATGTCACTGGCGTCGCGCGAGCCTTCGGCCAATCCGCGCACGACGGCCAGATCGAGCTGCCCGGGGTGATGAGCCGCAAGAAGGAGGTCGCGCCGACGCTGCTGGCCGCCATGTAGCGGCCCAGCGCCCGCAGCCGACCAGCCCCGCAGCCGACCAGCCCGGCAGCCGACCAGCCCCGCAGCCGACCAGCCCCGCGTCTCAGAGCACGACGCTCAACACCAGCCGCACCCCGAGCGCGAGCAATCCGACCGCCAGCAACCGCTGAATCATCGTGCCGCTCAGGCGCTGCGACAGCACCGCCCCCAGCTGCGCGCCGAACACCACCCCGACCGACAGTGCGGCCGCGCGCCGCAGCCCCACCGCGTGATGAAACGTGCCGGCAGCGATGTGGGTGAGCGTCGCGACCAGGGCCATCCAGGCCAGCACGAAGTGCGAGGTGGCGGTCGCCACATGCGTCGGAAAGCCGAGCACGGTGACCAGCAGCGGCACGTGCACCACGCCGCCGCCGATCCCGAGGAAGCTCGAGACGAAGCCCACCCCCACGCTGAACAGCGCCCCCAGTCGCACGTTGGCCCGGTAGCGATACTCCTTGCCGTCCCGATCGACGATCACCCGCTCGACGCCGCGGCCGGGGTGGCCTCCGGGCGGCTGCCGGCGCCCCCGCACCAGCCACCAGGCCAGCCCGGTGAGCGCCACGCCCATGATCACGTCGAACCCGGGCCGGGACACCGCGTTGGCCACCACCACCCCCAGCACCGAACCGGGGAGCGTGCACAGGGCGAATACGCTGCCCGAGCGGTAGTCGATCCGCTTCTGGCGAGCGTAGGCGACCGACCCCGAGCCCGCGTTGAAGAACACCACGATCAGGCTGATCGCGGTGATCAGCGCCGGGGTGGATTGTGGATAGACCAGCAGGAGGACCGGCGTGAGGATGAACCCGCCCCCGGCGCCCACGAGCGTTCCGAAAACGCCCACGCCGAACCCCAGCAGGCACAGCAGAACGGCGGTCAGCAGCGTGAAGTGCGAGGCCACGGCCGCCGCGTGGCCGAACTAGCTCGAGCCGTCCCCGACGGCCAGCGCCGGCGCCTCCCCCCACAGCTGCTCGAGCCGGTAGTACTCGCGCGTCTCGGGCACGAACACGTGCACGATCACGTCGAGATAATCCATGAGGATCCAGCGCGCGCCGGGGAGGCCCTCCACCCGTTCGGGCAAGCGCCCGTGGGCGGCCTTCATACCTTCGTGGATCGCATCGTGAATGGCCTTGGCCTGCCGCTCGCTGCGCCCTGAGCAGATCACGAAGTAGTCGGTGTAACCGATCATCTCACGCAGGTCGAGCTGCACGATGTCGAGCGCCTTGCGGTCGACGGCGTAGTCGACGATCGCTCGCGCGAGCTCCTCGGGCGTCATCCGATCGGCCGCGCGGGCGCGAGCGGGCTGCGTCACCTGACCGACTCCAACCCGTCCGACTCCACCTGGCCGTAGAGACGGTGGCGCTCGATGTAGTTCACGACCGCCTCCGGGACGTAGTAGCGGATCGGGTCGCCCGACCGCGCGCGATCCCGCAGCATGGTGGAGGAGATCCCGATCCGGGGCATCGCGAAATAGCGGGCACGGTCGCCTCCCCGCAGCGATTCGAGCGCGGCATCGACCGACTCCCGCGACGTCCCGCGCCGCTTGGCCACCGCCAGCGTGGCCAACGACAGGACGCGCTCCGGCTCATGCCAATCCGGCAAGCCTGCGGCGATGTCGCCCCCGACGATCAGGAACAGCTCGTGGTCTGGCGCAGAAGAATGCAGTTCCTCAAGGGTATCGACTGTGTACGACGGTCCCTCTCGGCCTATCTCGATGTCCGACACGGCAAGGCGGTCGTCGCCCTGGATGGCCAGCCGGCACAGCTCCAGACGCTGCTCGGCGCCCGGGTCGTCCTCCACGGGCTTGTGCGGTGGCATCCGGGCCGGGATCAGGATCACCTGGTCCAATCCGAGCTGAAGGTACGCCTCCTGGGCGCAGATCAGGTGACCGAGATGTGGCGGATTGAAGGTTCCGCCCAGGATGCCGATGCGCACAGGCTACTAACGCGCCTCAGGGGCGAACGTGACCCGCACCCTCGATTAGGTACTTGAACGTGCAGAGCTCGCGCAGGCCGATCGGCCCGCGCGCGTGGAGCTTCTGGGTCGAGTTGCCGATCTCGGCTCCCATCCCGAATTCGCCGCCGTCCGTGAACCGGGTGGACGCATTGACGTATACGCAGGCGGCGTCCACGCCGAGCTGGAAGGCGCGCGCGGCCTCGGTGTCGCGCGTGACGATCGCCTCCGAGTGCCCCGACCCCCAGCGGTTGATGTGCTCGATCGCCTCCTGTGCCGAGCCGACTACGCGGACGGCCAGCGTCATCGCGAGGTACTCGGTGGCCCAGTCCTCCTCGGTGGCCTCGTCCACCTCGACGCCTGCGGCCAGCGACCGCGTCGCCGCGTCGCCCCGTAGCGAGACGCCGGCATCTGCGAGCGAGCGCAGAGCCCCGGGCAGGAACTCGTCCGCCACCGCTTCGTGTACGAGCAGCGTCTCGGCGGCGTTGCAGACGCTCGGCTTCTGGACCTTCGCGTTCAAGGCGATCGCCAGTGCGTCCTTCAGCGAGGCCGTGGCATCCACGTACACGTGGCAGTTGCCCGACGCCGCGTAGATCACCGGCACCGTGGCCACGCCCTTCAGCGCCGCCTTCAGTCCCTCGCCTCCGCGGGGGATGATCAGGTCGACCACCCCAGCCTGGGTGGCCAGCTCGGCGAGCTCCTCGTGGCCGCCGCCGGCCACCAGCGCCATCGCACCCTCGGGCAGGCCGGCGGCCAGTCCGGCCTCGATCGCCACCGCGGCCAGGACCGCGTTGGAATGGGCGGCCATCGAGGACCCGCGCAGGACCACCGCGTTGCCCGACTTCAGGCACAGCGCGGCGGCGTCGATCGTCACGTTCGGGCGGGCCTCGTACACGATCGCGATCACGCCCAGCGGCACCCGGACCTTGCGCACATCGAGACCGTTGGCCAGCCGCCGACCGTCGATCACCTCACCCACCGGGTCCGGCAACGCCGCGATGTCACGCACCTGGCCGGCGACGGCGGCCACGCGGCGCTCGTCGAGGGCCAGGCGGTCCATCAGCGTGGCGGATAGCCCGGCCTCGCGCCCGCCGTCCAGATCCCGCGCGTTGGCCTCGAGGATCTCCGGCGTGTGGTCGAGCAGCGCCGCGGCAATCGCCTCGAGCGCCGCGTCCTTGACCCCGGAGGGGAGCGTGGCCAGCACCCCGGCGGCGCGCCTCGCCGCCAGGCAGGTTTCGGCCACCGATGTCGCGATCACCGCCATGCTCACCCCAAAGGTTACGCGAGCACGAAATAGTCCCGGTGGACCGCTTCCTCGGTGGCGCGCGGGAGCCGATCCCGAACCTCGGCGGATTTCAACCCGCGGACCCGCCGGAGCTCGCTCGCCGAGTAGTTGCAGATCCCCTTGCCGACCACGTCCCCGTCGACGGCGATCTCGACCGCGTCGCCGGCGTCGAACTCGCCCGCGACCTCGACGACGCCCACCGGGAGAAGGCTCGTGCCGCCTTCGCGCAGAGCGCGCGCCGCGCCGGCGTCGACGAGGACCCGACCGCGGGTCGGCTTGGCGTACTTGAGCCACAGCTTGAAGCTCGAGTAGCGGCCCGGCCGAGCCGCGAACCGAGTGCCGACGCGCTCGCCGCCCGCCGCCCCGAGCAGCGCCCCGGGGACCAGCCCGCTGGCGATCACGGTGGGGATCCCGGCCGCCGTAGCCATCTCGGCCGCGACCACCTTCGAGCGCATGCCCCCCGAGCCCAGCGGCGAGGTGGCGTGACCGATGGTCAACTCGTCCAGCTGCTCGAACGACGTCACCTCGGAGACCAGGCGGGCATTCGGGTCGGTGCGCGGATCCGCCGTGAACAGCCCGTCGGCGTCGGTCAGCAGCACGAGCAGCTCGGCGGCGATCAGGATCGCCACCTGGGCGGCCAGGAAGTCGTTGTCGCCAAAGGAGATCTCGTCGGTGGTCGTGGTGTCGTTCTCGTTGATCACCGGCACCACGCCCCACTCGAGCAGCTTGCCCAGCGTCTGGCGCGCATTCAGGTAGTGGCTGCGCGCGCTCATGTCGAAGAACGTGAGCAGCACCTGCGCGGTCGACAGGCCGCGCGAGCGCAGCAGCTCGTCGTAGACCTGGTAGAGCTTGCCCTGGCCCACCGCACTCGCCGCCTGCAGCTCGTCCATGGCCCGAGGCCGCAGCGGCAGGCCCATCACCCCCATGCCGCGCGCGATCGCGCCGCTCGTGACGATCACGGGATGGCGCCCGGCGCGCCGGAGCTCGGCCAGCTCATCGCAGATCCGACCCAGCACGTCGAGGCGCACCTCGCCGTGATCGCGAGCAACGATGCTCGAGCCGAGCTTGACCACCACCGCACCCATGTCGCTTGGAGGAGCTTAGGACGCGATTAGCGGCAGAGCGCTGACGGGCCGCTGGTTGACGATCAGCACG
>JAFAYP010000446.1 GCA_019240305.1 Solirubrobacterales bacterium | reverse complement strand
CCGAGGCCCTCGGGCGCGCGGTGCTCGAGAGCGCCGAGCACCTGCGGCCGTGGATGGCGTGGATCGCCGAGGAGCCCGTGCCACTGGAACGCCGCCGGGCGAGGATCGTCGAGTGGGCCGAGGCGTGGCGCGGCGGCGGCGATGCGGTCCTCGGCGCGTTCTGTGACGGCCAGGTTTCCGGGGGGTGCGGTCTACATCGCCGTCTACATCGCCGGCTCGGCCCGGGTGGGCTGGAGATCGGCTACCGGATCCACCCGGCCCTCCTACGGCGTGGGCTGGCCACGCGCACGGCGCGCCTGCTGACGGGGGCGGCGTTCGCCGTGCCCGGGTCAACCGCGTGGAGATCCATCACGACAAGGCCAACCTGGCCAGCGCCGGGGTGCCGCGGAAGTTGGGCTTCCGGTGGTTGGGCGAGTGGCCCGACGAGCCAGAGGCGCCGGCCGAGGTCGGCATCGAATGTCGTTGGGGGATGGACCGGGATGCCTGGTCAGGGCAACGCGTGTGACCCCCGGTGCACGACCGTGACCGTGCCCGAGCTCTCCGGGTGAGCGCTGCCCGGCGCGTAGTCGTACACCACGCCGGTGGAGAAATTCATCACGAACACGTCGACCAGTGCGTGCTTCTTCGGGTCCTGCCAAGCCACATAGAGCTCGTGGTTGCCGATCGGCATCGCGACGTAGTCCTCGGTCGGGAACTTGGTGCCGACGTACGGGCCCTTGATCGGGACACCCTTGACCGTCGAGGCCTTGTAGGTCTGCTGGAAGGTGTTGCCGCTGTTGCGCCCGAGGCTGTAATCGGTGTCGATCACATAGCCGCTCAGGTCGAAGCGCTTGACGCTGGGGGCGACTTTGGCGGCGTGGGCGCTGGCGGGATGACCGACCCCGGCCGACGCGGAGGCGCTCATCACCGCGGCGTAGACCGCGATCGAAGCGCCGGCAATCAGCACGGAGGACGCCAACCGCACTTGCAGAGTTGAACGCATGCATCCTCTCCTCAGTGGACGATGGGGCGATCCTACGACCGGTCCGCGTCCGAGATTCCCGAGCTGGGCTCGATTCTGCGCTCAGCGACAAGAATCCGGTCGCTCTTGGCCGCGAGCTATACGCTCCAGTGCATGTGCCGAAACATTCGAACCCTCTACAACTTCGATCCTCCCGCCACCGAGGAGGAGATCCGGTCCGCCGCCCTCCAGTACGTGCGCAAGATCAGCGGCTTCAACAAGCCCTCGCGCGCAAACGAAGAGGCGTTCAACCGGGCGGTGGAGGCCGTGGCCCACGCCTCCTGGCATCTCCTCGCTGACCTCGAGACCACCGCGCCGACCAAGAACCGCGAGGTCGAGTCGGCCAAGGCCAAGGCGCGGGCCGCTCAGCGCTTCGCGGCCTGAGTCCCGTTCGGGCCCGCGGCGGCGAACATTGCGCGCGTGGCGCCGGCGATCTCGATCAGCGCATCGCGCGCGCCCCGGCTCACCCCGGCACCGGCGATGAACGCGTGGATGAAGCCGGGAAAGCGGCGCAGCGTGACCGGCGTGCCGCCCGCCCGCAGAGCCTCGGCGTACTCCTCGCCCTCGTCACGCAAAGGATCGAAGGCGGCGGTGACGAGGTAGGCGGGCGCGAGCCCGGAGAGGTCCTCGCCCAGCAGCGGCGAGGCGCGCGGGTCGCGGGCGTGCGTCCGTTCCGGGCCCAGGTAATTGGTCTCGAACCAGTCCATCTCGGCGTTGGTGAGCAGGAAGCCCTCGCCGAACAGCTCGCGTGACCGGCGCCGGCGCGTGAAGTCGGTGGCCGGGTAGATCAGGAGCTGGAGCGCGAGCGCCGGACCGCCGTGGCGCGCCGCGAGCTGCGAGACCACCGCGGCCAGATTGCCGCCGGCGCTGTCGCCGCCCACGCCGATGCGTGCTGGGTCGGCGCCGAGCTCGGAGGCGTGTGCGAACGCCCAGCCGAGCGCGGCACGCGCGTCCTGCACCGCGGCCGGAAATGGGTGCTCGGGGGCCAGGCGGTAGTCGATCGCCAGCACGTGCGCACCGCCATGCCGGCACAGGATGCGGCAAACGCCGTCGTGCGTCTCAAGATCGCCGTAGGTGAACCCGCCGCCGTGGTAGTAGACGAGCAGCGGATGGGGGCCGCCCAGCTCGGCCGGCGCATAGTGGCGGGCGGCGAGCCGAGGCTCGGTGTCGAGCTCGAGATCGGTGACCGCACCGACCGGCGTCGGCTTGCCGGCGTACACGGCGGACAGCCG
>JAFAYP010000385.1 GCA_019240305.1 Solirubrobacterales bacterium | reverse complement strand
GGGGGAGGCGCTCGCCCGCAGCCCGATGGAGCGGATGGCAAAGGCGGCCGGGGCCGAGTTCGAGCTTCGCGACGGCTGGAACGTTGCGGTGAGGTATGGGGCGCATGAGACGGTCGGGGCGGTGGCGTGGGCGGACGTCTCGCATCTACGAAAGTGGGAAGTGGACGGAGCCGGCGAGCTCGGAACCGCGCGGCGCAGCGGAGATGCGTGGTGGTGCGGGCTGACGGCCGAGCGCGCGCTGGTCCTGGGAGGAACCACCCCGGACGGCGCTCTTGACGTCACTTGCAACTACGCCGCGCTCACGATCCTCGGCCCGCAGGCTCGTGAGACCCTGGCCCGCTTCTGCGCGCTCGACCTGCGCCCGCACGTGGCGCCCGCTCAGAGCTTCCGCCCCGGCTCGATCGCCCGCCAACCCGGCATGGTCCTGGTCGAGGCCGCGGACCGGTTCCGCCTGCTGTTCGGCTGGGCGATCGCGGAGTACATGTGGACGGTCGTCGCCGACGCTGCGCGATCGCTTGGCGGAGCGCCCGTAGGCGTCGAGGAACTCGACCGTGCTTGACCTGTTCCGCAAGCGCCGCATGTGGCGCACCCGTGGCGAGCTGAAGCCGTCCTACGACGTGGTGATCGTGGGCGGGGGCTCACACGGGTTGGCCGCCGCGTACTACCTGCAACGCGACCACGGCATCCGCAACGTCGCGGTGCTCGAGAAGCGCTACATCGGCAGCGGGGCGGCCGGGCGCAACACCACGATCCTGCGCTCGAACTACAAGACCCCACAGGGCGCGCGGTTCTACGACGCCAGCATCAAGCTCTACGAGGGCCTCTCCAAGGAGCTCGGCTTCAACCTGCTGTTCTCCCAGTGCGGCCACCTGACGCTCGCCCACTCCGACCGGGCGATGTTCGTGATGGCCAATCGGGCCGAGGTCAACCGCCTGAACGGGATCGACTCGCGGGTGATCTACCCGGAGGAGATCAAGCGCCTGGCGCCGGCCATGCAGGTCGAGAACCCGCACGCCACCTATCCGATCATCGGCGCGCTGTATCACCCGCCGGGCGGGATCATCCGCCACGACGCGGTGGTCTGGGGGTTCGCGCGCGGGGCCGATCGCGGCGGCGTGGAGATTCACCAGGACACCGAGGTCCTGGGGATGGCGTGCCATAACGGGCGCGTCACGAAGATCAGCACCAACCGGGGAACGATCAGCGCGGGGCAGGTCCTGAACTGCACGGCAGGCTGGAGCACGCTGATCTGCGATATGGCCGGCGTGCCGCTCCCGATCACCACCCACATCCTCCAGGCGTGCGTGACCGAGCCGGTCAAGCCGCTGCTCGACGTGGTGGTCGTCTCCTCGCAGATGCACGTCTACATCAGCCAGACCGACCGGGGCGAGTTTTTGATGGGGGCCGAGATCGAGCCCTGGACGACCTACCGGATGCACGGCACGCTGAACTTCCTTCAGGAGGTCACCAGGCACACACTCGAGCTGTTCCCGCAACTCGAGCGGGCACGGCTACTCAGAAGCTGGGCAGGGCTCTGTGATCTCAGCCCCGACTACAGCCCGATCCTCGGCCGGACCGAGGTCGAGAACTTCCACGTCAGCGCCGGTTGGGGCACCTACGGCTTCAAGGCGGCCCCGATCGTGGGCAAGACACTGGCCGAACTGGTCGCGACAAACCGCACTCCGGACCTGATCGCGCCGTTCGCACTGGAGCGCTTCTACGAGGACAAGCTGGTCTCAGAACTTGCGGCGGCGGCCGTTAGCCATTAGAAGGGAGGAGAACAGAGTGCAACCAAGCCTCGGAGAGGACGCGCCCATGAAATCCAGCCTCGAGATCGCCCAGGAAGCGGTTCTCCAGCCGATTGAGCAGATCGCCGAGCGGGCCGGGCTCGAGCCCGACGAGATCGAGCCGTACGGGCGCTACAAGGCGAAGGTCTCGCTGTCGGTCCTCGACCGCCTCAAGGACGTCAAGGACGCGAAGGTGATCTGCGTCACCGGGATGACCCCGACCCGCGCCGGCGAGGGCAAGACGACCACGCTGGTCGGGCTCACCCAGGGCCTCGG
>JAFAYP010000426.1 GCA_019240305.1 Solirubrobacterales bacterium | reverse complement strand
TACGGCGGCACCGGTCTCGGTCTGTCGATCTCGCGTGAGATCGCGCGCATGCTGGGCGGTGAGATCCAGGTCGACTCGACGGTCGGCGAAGGCAGCCGGTTCACGCTGTACCTGCCGCTCATCGAGAGCATCGCCGACGGCCCGATCGAGCCGCGCACCGACGGCGGGCCGGCGCCGGAGGAGTATCTCGGCGACGACGGCGCCGAGCCGGCGATCGCGGATCAGCTGGCCGAGGAGATCGACGAGCTTAAGCGCGGCGATCGCGTGGTGCTGGTCATCGACTCTCAGACCGACCGCGGTCGCTCGATGGTCGAGGCCGTCCGCAGCCGGGGCGGGAAGGCGATCCTCGCCCGCCGCGCCAGCGCGGCGCTCGGGCTGGCCCGCGAGCACCGTCCGAGCGCAGTGCTGCTCGCCGCCGAGCAGCCGCGCTTCGAGTCGGTGCTCGGACAGCTCAAGAAGCACCCCGATACGCGCCACCTTCCGGTCGCCCTGATCGGCGACGGTGCCGTGCGCATGGACGGCCTGCGGGCCGGTGCCGCCGCGTTTATCGAGGACTCGCTCGAGCCGAGCAGCCTGGACGGCGCGCTGGCCCGCCTGGAGCGACTGGCCGAGGGACCGCAGCGCCGGATCGCGCTGATCGCCGAGACGGGCGAGCCGGGCGACTCGATCGCCGAGCTCCTGAACGGAGACACCAACATCGCCGTCGAGCGGGTCGCGCCGGCCGACGCCCTCGAGGCACTCGAGCAAGGGCACTTCGACCTGGGTGTGGTGGCCGTCGGACGGCCTCGCACCGAGGCGTTTGCCCTGGTCCGTGAGGCGGGCACTGCCGAGGCGCTGCGCGAGCTTCCGCTGATCGCCTACGTCGAGGGCTCGCTGTCGAAGGCCGACCGAGCCCGACTCGAGGCGCTGGCCAAGTCGGCGGTGATCACGGTGGCCGACTCGCCCGAGCGGCTGGTTGACCGAGCGTCGCTGTTCCTGCACCGCTCGGAGGCCACGCTGCCGATGCAGACCCGTGAGCTGCTCGGACATCTACGCACCGGGGATGGGCTGCTCCATGGCCGCAAGGTCCTGGTGATCGACGACGACATCCGCAACGTGTTCGCCCTCACCTCGACCCTCGAGCAGCGCGGCATGAAGGTCGTGTTCGCCGAGAACGGCCGCGAGGGGATCGAGCGGCTGCACCAGCATCCCAACACCGACGTGGTCCTGCTCGACATCATGATGCCCGAGATGGACGGCTACCAGACCGCGCGCGCGATCCGCGCGATGCCGCGCTTCGAGCACCTGCCGATCATCTCGCTGACCGCGAAGGCGATGAAGGGCGACCGCGAGAAGGCGATCGCCGCGGGCGCGTCGGACTACATCACCAAGCCGGTCGACGTCGACCAGCTGCTGTCGATGATGCGCGTGTGGCTCGACGCCTAGGTCCGATTTGCAGCCGCCCACCCCAGTCACCGATGCGGAGGCGATGGCGGACCTGACCGCCGTCCAGTCGCTCCCGATCCTACTCGTCGACGATCAGCCCGAGAACCTGCGCACGCTGGAGGCGGTGCTCGCGCCGCTCGGTTATCCGCTGGTCACTTCGAGCTCGGGACACGGCGCGCTGCGACTGCTGCTCGAACGCGACTTCGCGATGATCCTGCTCGACGTGCGCATGCCGGGGCTGGACGGCCTCGAAACCGCGCAGCTGATCAAGGAACGCACCCGCACGCGCGACATCCCGATCGTGTTCCTGACCGCCGCTCGCGATGAGGTATCCGACATCGCTCGCGGCTATGGCGTCGGCGCGGTCGACTACGTGCTGAAGCCTTTCGACCCGGAGCTGCTGCGCTCCAAGGTGGCGGTGTTCGCCGAGCTCGAGGCGAACCGGCGGGCGCTCAAGCGCTCTGAGGCGCTTCTGCGCGGCGCCTTCGAGGCGGCACCGATCGGCAAGACCATGCTCGACGCCGATGGTCGGATCGTCCGCTCCAATCCGGCCTTCGCCGAGCTCGTCGGCCGGGACACCGACGAGCTGGCCGGGGTGGCGGTGGTGGACCTGTGCGCGGACGACGATCGTCCCGAGTTGACCGCCACCCTCCAGGAGGTCATGCGCCGGCCGCGCGCCTGGAGCGCAGGAGATCGTCCAGCGGTCGATCTGCGTCTGGTGCCGCGCACGGGCGCCGAGGTGTGGGTGGGAATGGTCGCCTCGGCCATCGAGACCGCCGAGTTCGCCGAGCCGCTCATGCTGGCCCAGTGGATCGACCTGACCGTCCGGCGGCGTGCCGAGCAGGACCGCGCCGAGCTGCTGCTCGAGCAGGCGGCGCGGGTGCAGGCGGAGGCCTCGAACGAACGACTGTCCAAGCTCCAGTCGCTCACCACCACGCTCGACGCGCTGGTCCTCGACGAGCTGTTGCCTCGCCTGGCCGCCCGACTGGCCGAGCTGTTCGGAGCCGACATGGCCGAGGTGGAGATCACCGGCGGGAACGAGCAACCGATCGTTGTACGCGCGGCGGGCGGCCACGTCCAGACCGGCGCCGTCCAGGTGCTCGCGGTGGAGGAGGATCGCTGGCGGCAGGTGCCGCTGGTGATCGAGGGCGCGAACGTGGGTTGTCTGCGCCTGGCCGTCCCAGCGGGAGGCTCCTTCACGCCGACCGAGCGCTCCCTGCTCCGGGACGCGGCTGACCGGGCCGCGCTGGCCATCCGGCGCGCTCAGCTGCATGAGCAGGAGCATCGGATCGCGGTCGAGCTCCAGCGGGGACTGATCCCCAAGAGCCTCCCCTCCGTGCGCGGCGTCGAGCTGGCAGCCTCCTACGAGGTGGCCGGGCTCGGCGTGCAGGTGGGCGGCGACTGGTACGACGCGTTCGAGCTGCCCGACGGCCGGCTCGGGGTGGTCGTCGGTGATGTCACCGGCCGGGGCATACGCGCCGCGTCCGCGATGGGTCAGCTCCGGACGCTGACGCGCGCCTTCGCCCTGGCCGAGGGCGGGCGCCGGACGCCCGGCGAGGCGCTGACTTTGCTCAACCGCCATCAGCTCGCGCTGGGCGACGAGCAGCTGTTCACGATCATCTACGCGATCGTCGACCCGCGGGAGTGCACGATCGCCTGGGCCAACGGCGGCCATCCCCCACCGCTGCTTCGCGCCTCGGACGCCGCCTGCCGCTACGTCGAGCGTGGCAACGGCCTGATGGGCGTCGAAGACGGCGTATACGAGACCTTCGAGGAGCACATCGGCTCGGGCACCACGGTGGTGCTTTACACCGACGGCCTGATCGAGCGTCGCGGCGAGTCACTCGACGTCGGGCTCGAGCGCCTGGCCGGCGCTGCGCGCACCGGGCCCGAGGAGGCCGTGCCGCTGCGCGATCACATCCTGGCCGCGCTGGTCGAGCCCGAGCAGCGCTACGACGACGTCACCGCGGTGGTCGCGCGGCTGACGGCATGAGCG
>JAFAYP010000413.1 GCA_019240305.1 Solirubrobacterales bacterium | reverse complement strand
GCGATGGAGCTAGCCGGACTCGAACCGGCGACCTCCTGGGTGCGATCCAGGCGCTCTCCCAACTGAGCTATAGCCCCGTGCGGCGGCTGATGCCGCTCGGTTGCGGGACAGTTTAGCCCCGGGTCGCCGGGGCACGAGCGGCTCACGGGCTCCGGGGCGAGGCTGGACATGTGGCGGACGAGGCTCGGGGTGCCGATAGCCTGAGCAGCGGTCGGGAGACCCGATGAGCTTTCGAGCGCGCCTTCTCACCTTTTTCGTGCTGATCGTGGTGGTGCCCATGGTCGCCATGGGCGTCCTGATGTTCCGCCTCATCAGTGATAGCCAGCAGGGCAAGGCCGATGCCCGCGCCGGCGGTCTGGCCGGCGCGGCAGCGAGCCTGTACGACAGCGAGTCGGCGCTTGCCCGTTCCGACGCCGAAGGCCTCGCCCGGGCGATTGGTGGATTGGGCGGGAAGGCTGTTGTGGCCCGGTTCTCGGCTTTGGCGCGGCAGGCCGGGTTGGCGCGAGCGACCTTGAGCGCCGGTACGCGCACGCTCGCGAATGTCGGCGACGCGGACGCGATCGCCCCCGGCTCAGCCGTACTGGTTCGGCGGGGCGCGGCGAGTCGCATGATCGTGACCGCTTCGGAGATCACGGCCTCCCAATACACGCGCGCGCTGTCGGGGCCCGGCGTGGAGGTAGTGCTGCGCAATGGGCCCAGAATCCTCGGCGCCACCGTACGTATCTCGCCGGGCGCGCCGCAGCCGGACACTGGAAACGTGACCGTCGACGGGACCGGCTATCGGGCGCTCACGCAGACGTTCGTCGGATTCGGCAACGCCCACGTCACTGTCACCGTGCTGTCCGCCCTCTCGGCAACGAGCGCCACGCTCGGTGGCAGCCGGGCGGTGGCCGCTGGGCTGCTCGTCGCCTTCCTGGTGCTGGCGCTCGCGTTTTCGGTGCTTGCCTCGCGGGCGCTTCAGGAGCGGCTACGCGGGTTTCTTCACGCTGCCCGTCGCCTCGGCAGCGGCGACTTCTCCTCGCCGATCAAGATCGAAGGGGGAGACGAGTTCGCGGCGCTCGCGGAGGAGTTCAACAGCATGTCGACCCAGCTGTCTCGCAGGCTGGACGAGCTCTCCCGAGAACGAAGTCGTCTGCGCGAAGCGATCCGCCGCATCGGGCGCACCTTCGCATCTAGCCTGGACCGTGCGGCAGTACTCGAGCTCGCCTTGAAGACCGCCGTGGATGCAGTGCAAGCCAGTGGAGGACGGCTCAGCGTCACCTCGGTCGAGGATGAGTCGCTGACCGAAACGCTGCACGAGGGATCACTTGCTGGCCTCGAGGACGCGATCCAGGAAGCGGAGACGTTGGCGCTGCAAAATGGTGGGTTGGGCGAGGAGCAGGCTGCGAGAACGAGCGTCGCTGCGGTTGCGCTGAGCGTTGCCGGCTCCTCGGGGCCACCGCACGGCGTCATCACCGTCGCTCGCCGCGGCCGAGCCTTCACCGACGACGATCGTGAGGTGCTGCGTTCGCTCGGGGTGGAGGCCGCCCTCGCGCTGGAGAACATCGAACTGCATTTTCAGGTCAGCCGCCAGGCCGTGACCGACGAGCTGACCGGACTCGCGAACCACGGCCGGTTCCAAGAGCTTCTCGACGCGGAGATCGAGCAGGTTCGCCGATATCACCATCCCCTCGGGCTGATCATGCTTGACATCGACGACTTCAAGGCGGTCAACGACACCTACGGCCATCAGCAAGGCGACGCCGTGCTCAGGCAGGTGGCCAGCGTCCTGCGAGAGAACTCTCGCGACGCCGACTCGCCGGCTCGATACGGCGGTGAAGAGCTCTCGTTGATCCTCCCGCATACAGACCTCGAGGGTGCCTTCGCGATAGCCGACCGTATTCGAGTCGCCGTGGAGGGGCTCAGGGTCGCCAGGACCGACGGTCACGGTGTTCTCCGGGTCACGACCAGCGTGGGCGTGACCTCCTCGACCGTCGGAGATAAGCACCGCCTTATCGCCGATGCCGACGGAGCTCTCTACGAGGCCAAGCGCAGAGGGAAGAACCGCACGGTCAGCGCGGCAACTCGAATCGCGGAGGCGCCGGGGGGTGGGTAGGCTTAAGGAGCATGGGCCTACTTGACGATGCCATCCGCGAGCACCTCGACCTCAAGCGCCGCCGAGGCGCCGATCCGACCGAGATCGAACGAGCAGAGCGCGAAGCGCTCGGACCCGTTCGCCGCGGACCAGAGCTGACCGGCGAGGAACAGGCACCAATTCAGCCTTCGGCGGAGGCGCAGGCCGAGCATCCGGACGCGCCGTCGGAGCAGTGGGAGCCGTTCCACGAGGATCCGGAGCTGCAGGAATTGGAGGAGCCCGAGGAGTTTCCTCCCTACGAACCTCCACGCGCTCCCGACGGGGACCCGTTGATGGACGACGAAGCCGCTTACGAGGAGCCGCATGGGGTGCTCGAGCAAGATCCCATGCAATCCGCGCCTTCCGAAGCCGAGCCTCGGCCGGCGCCGCATCCGGCCGATCCTCCGCCGGCCCACCACGACGAACCGCTCAGTCGCGTAGACCAGGAGACCGAGGAGTACGAGCTCGAGCCCGAGGAACAGGCCGATGACGACGTGCTCGAGAGCACGCCGGAGTTCCTCCAGGACGCGCCCGAACACGACCGCCTCTGGTTCGAGCAGCGCCCGCCGCGCGATTTCGACTTCGACGGCTGATCTCTAGACTCGCTCCTGAATCGGGGCCATAGCTCAGTTGGGAGAGCGCCTGCTTTGCAAGCAGGAGGTCACGGGTTCGAATCCCGTTGGCTCCACTCGTGAATGCCTGCAAATTTAGTTGTTTCGACCGATTTGTCCGGACACTTGGGATCATCCCGTCGGTCCGGGCAACGGTACCGGGCAACGTTCGAAGCCAAGGCAACCTCCACGTCAGCTGGGGGTCGGAGTAGCAGGTAACCCTCGGCCTCGGGGCTCCCTGGCGGCGTGATCGCGTACGTGGCGAGCCACGCGGCTCGCGCATTCTTGCGAGCCCGCTGGGTAGCGCCACGGCCACGGCTCGTCCAAAGGTTCGCGAGCTAACGCGCGCGTCTCGCAGAAGAACGCCGACGCGGAGAACCGGCGGGCCAGGGTTACGGACGCTCCGGGTCGTCGGGCGAGCGGAAGGTCGCCATAGGAATCCTCCGCTTCGGTCCGGTCATAACAGGAAGCGATCATGGAGCCGCTCGCCGTGGCCAGCAGTCAGGATTGGCTGCTACTGGCAGGCTCATATGGCTGCGCGAGCCCAACATCGGCACGGACATGTGCATATATCGCAGGACGCTTTCTGCTGGGCCGAATACAAGGGCGGGATGGTAGTGCGCTGCCCTCCGGCGTCCCAACCGCAGCGTGTCTAGGGCCTTCGTCGGCGATGGCTAGGCGGCCGGGGCAGAAGGCGCACTTTCGCCCGAACATCGCAACGGCAGCGTTTCCAGCTCGACTACGATTCGGCTGCGCGCGAGACATCGCGGACAGTGCCTGGGAGCGAGAGTTGGCATGCGGGGCGCGATCACGAGCCTGCAGCGCGGGCACCGCACGGCCGGACCGCGGCATTTGGTCATCGATGTGGCGATCTCCGATCGTCGGCCGAGCCACGTGACCTCAGTAGTAATGGCGTCGTCCCCCGACGGCACGACCTATGGAGCCGAGCACAACCAGCACGAGGCCAACAACCAGCAGGACGATGCCAATCGTCCAGACGATCGCGATCTTCGCGATGAACCCGACGATCAGCAGCAGGATGCCCAAAGTGATCATGACCCCTCCTTTAGGTGATGTCACACACGACCCATGACCCGTGGATGTCACCGAGACTACGATCGCGAAGCGCCCGAAAGCCAGCGACTCGGTACATGCTCGAACGTACGCATGCGGACATAGAGATCGCGACGATCTAGGCGCCGCCTTCCCTTGCCATCGCGGATCGCAACGTGGCGAGATGGGAATCGGGTGGCTGTGGTGGGCGGCACCTCGATCGGAGAATTAGGACAGCAAGGGACATGCCCAAAGATCGAGTCCGACGTTATCGCCGGAGTCTGT
>JAFAYP010000576.1 GCA_019240305.1 Solirubrobacterales bacterium | reverse complement strand
CCCAGCTTGACCAGGTGGATGTCGCGGTCGGTGTCGGCGATCGCGTACATCACGTTGAGCGTGCCGACCACGTTGTTGGTCTGCGTGTAGACGCAATGGGCCTGGTCGATCATCGAGTACGGGGCGGCGCGCTGCTCGCCGAAGTGGACGATCGTGTCGGGCCGGAAGTCGCCGACCATCTCGTGCACGAACGCCGCGTCGCACAGGTCCCCGACGTAGGTCCTGATGGTCTTGCCGGTGTTCTCGGCCCAGGCGGCCACCCGCTCCTCGAGCGAGGAGATCGGGACGAGGCTCTCGACCCCCATCTCCTCGTCGTAGCGGCGGCGGGCGAAGTTGTCGTTGACCGCTACCTCATGCCCCAGGGCGCTGAGATGCAGTGCGGTCGGCCACCCGAGGTATCCGTCACCGCCAAGAACCAAGATTTGCATATAGCCGCTCCAATGCCTGACATTCGACTGGGGGATCTTCAGCGCGCTCAGCCCGCGAGGGGGCGCGGGACTGGGCCAATCTCCAGGCGATTCATGGCCCGCGAGCGCACGAGGATAGCCGACGAACCGTACGCGAGACATAAGACGGCTGCCGCGCGCGTGCGCCTGACAAGCCGAGAGATTAGAGGACCTTCATGGGTTTTGTGGCCGCTGCGCGGCATCCTTGGGGCCATGTACCCCGTCCGGTCAGCACCGGTGGACCCCTCGATTGCTACCGTCACCCCGCCGCCGTGTCCGAGCAGACCCTAGACGCTCCCGCCATCGAAGTCCCGTCGACCCCGCCCGAGGGCGAGCGCCGAGGAGCCACTCGGAGCGACTGGGGCGCCCTGGCCCACCGCTATCGCTGGGTCCTGACCGCAATCGGCCTGCTGATCGTCTCGTTGGGGATCGTGCTCTACGCGCGCGCCCGCCCGGGTTATGACCCCTACGGCTGGCTTGTGTGGGGTAAGCTGACCATCCATCTGGCCCTCGACACCAACGGCGCGCCGTCCTGGAAGCCGCTGCCGTACCTGTTCACGGTGCCCTACGCCGTGGTCGGGCACTACGCCCTGTGGCTGTGGATGGTCACCTCGGTGGCCATCTCGCTGAGCGGCCTGATCTTCGCCTGGCGGATCGCCTTCCGTCTGACCGACTCGCGCCCCGAGCGCCGCTACGCCTCCTACGTGGCCGGGCTGTGCGCGGCGATCTTCGTGTTCGCCATGCAGGACCCGGTCGGCAACTTCAACTACACGCACTACGTCCTGAGCGCCGAATCCGACACGATGATCGTGTCGTTCTGCCTGCTGGCCATCGACCTCCACGTGTCCGGGCGCCACAAGGCAGCCTTCTGGATCTGGTGGCTGGCCGCGCTGGGCCGGCCCGAAGTCTGGCCGTTCTACGGGCTGGCCGGCCTTTGGCTGTGGCGCTATGTCCCGACCTACCGACGCTGGCTGTATGCCTCGCTGTTCCTGCTGGCCTTCCTGTGGTTCGGGATCCCCGGGCTCTCGTCCAAGAGCATCCTGACCGCCGGGAACATCGCCGAGAACTCGCCACGGGCGATCCACGGCAACAAGGTCACCGGCACGATCGACCGCTTCCATGAGCTGCTCCCCAACCCGGTGTGGGTCGCCGCGGTGCTGGCGGTGGCGTGGGCGGCCTGGCGCCGGCGGATCGCGCTGCTGGTCCTGGCCGCCGGGGCGCTGCTGTGGCTGATCATCGAGATCGCGTTCGCCCTGCACGGCTTCCCGGCCGTGCCGCGGTACATGTTCGAGGCCGGCGCCGTGGTCGGCATCCTGGCCGCCGTATTCATCGGGCGGATCGTGCACGAGCTGCCGGCATTCCTCTCCCACCACACTCGGCGCCTCGGGCCGGCCGCGGGCGGCCCACGATTGTCCTGGCACGTCGGCACCTGGGGCACCGTCCTGGTCCTCGTGCTGGTCGCCGGTTCGATGCTCGGAGCCGCGCACCGCCAGTACCGCCTCGAGCGGGTCGATCTGCGCCAGCAGCGCGCCCGGACCGTGCTGATCGGCCGCCTGTCGGGCGTGGTCAGAACGCTCGGCACCTCGAACATGTTCGCCTGCGGGCAGCCGAACGTCCCGATCGGCTACCAGAGCGTGTTCGCCTGGTACGCGGGCGTGAAGACCGGCGTGCTGTACGTGAGCCGCTCCTACATCGCCAAGCATCCGCACCCGCTGGTCAACGTCTACCCGACCCGCGGCGCCGGCTGGAAGGTGTTCCCGAGCCTGGTCGACCCGGCGCACGCCGCGGCCTGCAAGCGGATGTTCCTCGTCTACC
>JAFAYP010000197.1 GCA_019240305.1 Solirubrobacterales bacterium | reverse complement strand
GTACCGGCCGGCGGTCCATGCGCAGAGTCCTCGCGGCGCGCACGCTGACGCAGGAGGCCGCACTGCTGATCCTGGAGCAGAAGGGCGACCAAGAGGATGTCGAACAGGTGAGCCGGCTGGCGGTGGCCGCCGCCGTGCCGTTCGTCCTGATCGACCCGCAGGATCCGCTCAGCGACCGGTACCAACCCCTCCGGGGGACCCCGGGGCAAGTAGCCGCCAGAGCGGTCGAGCCGATCAAACGGTCGGAGCCGTGCTACTACGACGTGTTGCGGTTGCACCTCGACGTCGTCTGCCGTGTGTTGCATGCCGCCGATCGCTGGCCACCGTCGATCCCTTTCCTGATCGACGCCTGCCACCCGCTGCACTTCTCGCCGCGCCCACTCAGATGCTGGAAGGCTCGTCGTGGTCGACGTCTGCGCCGCCATCTCCGGCGAACCCGACGTCTCGGCGGGGTTGGCAGCGCTGGGCTACCAGACCCGACGCGGGAGGGGCCTTCTCAGTTGATCACGATTGCGTGGATACTTGCCAGGTGGAGCTCCGTCAGTTGCGGTATTTCCTAGCGGTCGCTGAGGACCTGCACTTCACGCACGCGGCGCAACGGATGCACGTGGCTCAGCCGGCGCTCAGCGCCCAAGTTCGCGGCCTAGAGCGAGAGGTCGGCGGTCCACTATTGGATCGCAGCACCCGCAACGTCCGACTCACCGAGGCCGGCGAGGCACTTGCCCGCGCGGCGCGCGTGATCGTGAATGAAGTCGATCGTGCGCTCGCGGAGGCACGAAGCGTTGCCAGACGCGATGCCCTCCGCCTGTCAGTCGGCTGCCTTGGCGCGCCTGGAGACGTGCTGTCCGAGGCGCTGGACGCGTTCAGCCAGCAGGTGGTTGAGGCCGAGGTCGATTTCCAGACCTTTGACTTCGTCGAGATCTGGCAGGCATTGACAACGGGTGACATCGACCTTGCGTTTGCGTACCTGCCCTCCGAGCTCACGGATTTCGAGCAACTGACGGGCGTCGGAGCGCTCGACGTAGTCCGTGTCGCTGATGAGCCGCGCGTCGTCGTCCTTTCAGCCTCCCACGAGCTTGCCCGACGCGACGGTCTGAGCCCGAGCGAACTCGCGTCGGAGACCTTCATCAGCCACCCCGACGAGGTGCCTGAGTGCTGGCGTGACTTCTGGCTGCTGACCAAGCAGCTGAACACTCGACCAGCGGTGTATGAGGCCCGCGCGAGGAACGTGGACCAATGGCTATATCTGATCGAGCGGGGTCATGGCATCGATACGTGTCCGGCATATGTCGCGCGGTACTACTCCTGGCCAACGCTCTCGTATGTGCCGCTGCTCGATGCCCCGCCGAGCACCCTGTCGGTGCTTAGTCGCAAACACGACCGACCGCCGCTCGCGGAGGCTCTGCTCAACGTTGTCGGAGAGGTTGCCTCAGCTACTTGAACCACCCGCGACCAGCATTGGAGTGCCGGCGACCGGACGGATTCAAAGGTGGCGCCAGCGGACGTAGAGGTGTGGTGGGCGCCGGAAGTTGAATCCAACGGGCTCTGATGGTCGCTCGGGATTCAGCTCGAGGTTCGGCAGCCGCTCGAACAGCGATTTCAGAGCCAGGCTCCCCTGCAGGCGCGCCAGATTCACGCCGAGACACATGTGTATCCCCTTGCCGAACGACAGGTTTCGCCGGTCATCACCGCGACTGATGTCGAAGCGATCGGGGTCTGGGAAGGTTCCCGGGTCACGGTTCGCGGCCGCGAACACCGGAACGACGTACTCGCCGGATGGAATCGTGACGCCTCCGAGTTGGACGGTCTGAGTGGTCCACCGGTCTGAGTAGCCGACCGGCGGGATCCAGCGCAGCCCCTCCTGCACGACGGCCGGCCATAACGAGGCATCGGCGAGGGCGGCCATGAGCTGCTCGCGGTGATGGAGCAACGCCCAGGCCGTGTTGAGGATCATCGACTCCACCGTCTCGATCGCGCCGAACAGAATCACGCGGAGATTGGCCAAGAGCTCTTCGTCGGTAGACAGGAGATGCTCGGAGCGCAGCACCGACGAGAGCAAGGAGTCGTCAGGGTGACATCGGCGTTGCTCGATGATGGGCATGACCAGGCCGGTGAGCTGTTCCCTGGCTCTGATCGTCGCCTTCCTCGCGTTAGGGTCTCGGTAGTTGACCACCCCGTTTGCAAACTCGGTGTAGATGGCGTGGACCTCATCAAAGCT
Organism: Solirubrobacterales bacterium; assembly: GCA_019240305.1. Classification (GTDB taxonomy): domain Bacteria; phylum Actinomycetota; class Thermoleophilia; order Solirubrobacterales; family Solirubrobacteraceae; genus Palsa-465. Next base: position 9,885 of record JAFAYP010000197.1, on the reverse strand, counting down.
CGCCAGCTCCAGCCCAAGCACGTCGCTGGCAATCGAGACGGCGAACGGGTTTGCGAAGGCCATCGCCAGCTCAGCTTCACCAGACGATTCGATGTGTGCCAACAACCGTTCGATCTGAGCTTCGACCACGGACGAGAGTCGGGCGTGGACAGCACCCCTCTTGAATGGCGCGGCGAATGGTGCGCGTTGGCGCGAGTGCTCAGCACCGTCGACCGCCAGCATCATTCGGCCCAACACGGCACCGTTCGGGTTCTGCTCGGTGTCGACAATGTAGTTGCGCGAGTCGTTCTGAACCTCGTCGATGAGTGGTTTGGCGGTCACCAGCCAGACGCCCTGCTCGGCAAACCAGCTGACGGGCTCGCTTTCCCGGAGCCGACGCAGCAGTTGCGCGTTGTCGAATCGCTCGAGCTCAGAGAGTCGAAGCGCAGCACCGACTGGGAACTGATCTTCTCGACGCGCAGTACCTGCGGTCATCCTCCGAGCCTGACATCGAGGTTGCGTGGGGCTCGGAACTCCCAGCCAGTGATCCGCGGCGGCCGGTCAGAGTCGATCGACATTTTCGGGAACCGCTCCGCCAGCCGACTGAGGGCGAGTTGCAGTTGGACCCTCGAAAACGCATGGCCGACACAGAAGTGTTTCCCGAATCCGAAGGCGGCGTTGCGGCGTGCTGGCCGGAAGAGATCGAACTCGTCGGCGAACTCGCCCCAGACCGCACGGTCGCGATTGGCTGATGCAACGATCGCGGCGACGTTTGCTCCCGGCGGGACCTTAGCTCCGGCAATCTCGGCGCCGTGAGCCGCGTGCCGCTCCTGTGCCCCGATCGGGGAGATCCAGCGCAGCCCCTCCTCGATCGCGGCGCTCACGCGTCCACGCGGGTCAGCCACCAGGGCATCCCACTGCCCCGGATGGGTCAGCAGGCCGACCAGGGTGGATCCAGCGCCGTGGCCGGGTTCCTGGAGTCCACCCAACAGGATGACTTTCAGCGTCGGCATCACCAACGAGATCCGCTCGTCCAAGGGCCCATCAACCGCGTGAAGGAGTGTCGAGATCACGCTGCCATCGTGGTTCTGCAGCATCCGCTCGAACAGAGGTCGCAACGTCTCATCGATCTCAGCCGCAACGAGGTCCGCGCCGGCCTGCTTCTCAGGATCGCGCTCAAAGTTCGTCGCGCCATCGGCAAGCATTGCGAACCATCGTCTCAACGTGCCAACATCAATCTCCCCGAGGCCGAGGACAGTTCCAAGGCTTCGTACGGAGATCGGCTCGAAGTACTGCTCCATCAACTCGACAGTGGCGAGCCCTTGGCACGCGATCTGAGCGAGTTGCTCATCGACGATGGGCTCGATTACCGGCTTCAGATCGCGCTCGACAACGACAGGCCGAAACGACGGCAGGAGCATGTCGCGCAGACGCTTGTGCAATGCACCGTCGGCGGTCAGGATGTTGGGGTGGCCGAAGGTTCGGTCGAGTGGCGACGGTGAGACTGCAGCCGAAAACACCTCTGGGGTGGTGCAAACCCGTTCGGCGTCATCCCAACGGGTGACGAACCAGAGACCGACCGCCGGAACCTGCACCACCGGCGCGGATTGGCGCCAATAGGCATACAGGGGGTACGGATCTGCGTCCAGGTCAGCAACGGAGACCTCGGCCGCGACGACCTTCCGCACGGAGACCGACGAACTCATTGCTCCGGTCCGTCCAGGGCAAGCGGACGCTCTGCCGCGGGCGCCGGCTCGTCCAACACAGAGACGTCCTCACGGGCAGCGGCATGTGCTCCTGCGGCCGCCACACGCGTGGGATGTCGCAGGGAGACGAACGCAAACCAGGCACAGACGATGGCAAACCACGCCAACGCGAACAGGAATCCGCGGTTGCTCGGGAACGATGGCCAGGGATCCAGCGATCCCTTATACGCGAGGACCGGGGTGGCGAGCCCGATCACTGCGATCGGGATCCTCCACCAGCGCCCCGATTGGCCATCCGCCCAGATCAACCGCAGCGCGGTCACCGCAAGCACGATGTATACGGCTTCGATCAAGAACGAGCCGGCGGCTGTGGCGATCGAGAACGCTTCGATGTTGTTCGGAAGCTTGATCGCATCGCCATAGTGGGTGACCCCCGCAAACACCAGACCGATGACCCCTGCGCCCGCGAGCACAAGATTGCCGCCCAGCGGAGTGTCACGTGAGGTGGTCCGCGCGATCAGCGGTGGCAGAAGCCCATCCCGACCCAGTGCGAAGAGGACTCGGGAGCCTGCGACCACAAACGCGATAGCCACCGAGATCGTGTCCAGGAGCACGACCAGATCAATGATTGTCGCCAGCCCGCTGCCAACGTATCGTTGTGCCAGTGTCCCCATCGGAGAAGGGGCGGCGGGCCACACGGTCGCTGCGCCGTGGACGCCGAAGCCGATCGCTCCGGCATAAGTGATGACCACATAGAACAGGCCGGCCATCGTCACGCTCCCGATCAAGGCGATCGGGACCGCCCGATACGGGTTCTCACACTCCTCAGCGATCGCCGCGGACGCCTCAAACCCGATGAAGAGGGTGACCGCGAAGAGGATTCCGTTGAACACGCTGTTGAGCGAGCTATGCCCAGTTCCGAACGCGGACACCGTGTTGCCGGTGGCACCGCCCTTGGCAATGATCGTGGCGGCCAAAATGAGGAACGGCACAGCCGAGATCGCCGCGAGTGCCAACACTCCGCGAATAGCGACTCGAACCCCAAAGTGATTGAGCGCTACCGCGATCACCAGACCGGCCGCGCCCCAGATCCACCACGTCACGTTGATCGACAGGTGCGCCGCGAAGAAGCTCTCAGCCTGAAAGCCGACCCCAACAAACACGGCCATCAGGCACAGCACGCCCGTGACGTACAGCCCGGCGCAGAACACTCCGACCCGAGGACGCGCCCCGTGTACCAAGTACTCGTAGATGGCACCGGCACCAGCAAACCGCCGCGCGAACAGCGACACCACATACGCGAGACACAGCGCACCGATGCTCCCCAAGAGCACCGAAAGGGGCGAGTTGAACCCCGCTACGCCGGCGACAAGCCCCGTCAACAAGCCGGCGGAAAAGATCGGGCCGATCGCCAATGACTGGCCGATCGCGTGCAGCGACGTCAGCCGCCGCTCGCCGAGATGTCCTTCCTGAATTGCTTTGGGCATCGTTCCTCTCCTCGGGTCGATGCCGGCGCACCGTAAGCGAGCGGCCTGGGACCGTCCAATACGAAATCGTTCTCAATTCGCGACCCGGGCTGCATCACGCCGTGCCGGCGAGCGCGGGGTCGGTGAAGGTCCGCTCATGCGGGCGCGGAGCGGTAAAGGAGTATCCGTACTTCGACGTACGCGCGCACGGCACGACCTGTGCGGTGGCCCAAGCACCTGATCCGGCGGTTCCTATGCACCAGCGGCAACGGTCATTGCGAGCCAGAGAACCGATGGCACAGCAACGGCGGCATCCTCATCGGACGCTGGGCGACTCCCGGGGGCTGGCACTGCCAGGCGCACATACCGCCCGCGCTGTACGTGGACGGAAAGCCGTACGGGGCCGAGCTGTGCCGGCGCGCAAGCGCGTGGGTCTCGTCCAAGTCCTACGGCTGAGGAGAACCCCCGGCCGCAGCCTGAGGCTGCGTTCCACCCGCGAATCCACCCTGGGGTTGATGACAGCGGTCAGGATGCGTCGTACGCTGCGCCCCGACGCCGACCGAGACCCGAGACCTGAAATGCACACGCTCCAAACGGCCATCGTGATTACCTGGGCCGTCTTCTGGGTCTACTGGGTGGTCTCGGCGTTCGGTGCAAAGCAGGGGACGGGTGGTCTGCGTCGCATTCCCCTGAACGGCGTTACGGCACTCGCCGTGTTCATCCTCGTCCGCCTGCTCCGCAGCGGCACGCTAGTAGTTCATAGCCCGGCGGTGGGAGCCATCGGAGCCGTGGTGTTCGTGTCGGGCCTCGCCCTCGCGGTCTGGGCTCGCATCCATCTCGGGCGTAACTGGGGCATGCCGATGACCCAGAAGGCCGAGCCCGAGCTCGTGACCTCCGGGCCCTACCGGTTTGTCCGCCACCCGATTTACTCGGGGCTCCTGCTCGGGTTCGTGGGAAGCTCGCTGACCACCAACTTCCTCGGCCTGATCATCGCCGTGGTCCTCGCAGGCTACTTCTACTACTGCGCGTCGGTGGAGGAGAAGAACCTCGTCGCCACCTTCCCCACGGCGTACCCCGCCTACCGACTCGCCACCAAGAAGATCATCCCGTTCGTGCTCTGACTTTCCGGGGCCTGTCATCCTGGCGGCATGCCGGCCATCATCCTCGACTGCGACCCGGGTCACGACGATGCGATCGCACTGCTGCTCGCGCTCGGCAGTCCCGAGGTCAACCTTCTCGGGGTGACCACCGTGTCGGGCAACCAGACGCTCGAGAAGACCACCGCGAACGCGATTCGCGTGCTGGACCACGTCAACCGCAAGGACGTTCCGGTGGCGGCGGGGGCGTCCCGGCCGCTGGTCCGCGAACGGCGTACGGCGGGCGAGGTCCACGGCGAGACCGGGCTGGACGGACCGGACCTCCCGCCACCCTCCCGCGAGCCCGAGCCGCAGCACGCGATCGACTGGATCGCGCAGGCCATCGCGGCCCGTGCGCAGCGCGTCACCCTGGTCCCCACCGGGCCTCTGACCAACATCGCCCTGTTCCTGGCCCGCTATCCGGAGCTCGAATCAAAGATCGAGCGCATCGTGCTGATGGGCGGCGCGATCGGCGAGGGCAACACGACGCCGTCGGCCGAATTCAACATCTGGGTCGACCCCGAGGCCGCGCATCGGGTGTTCCACAGCGGGATCGACGTGACGATGGTGGGCCTTGACGTCACCCACCAGGCGCTGATGGCCCCAGACCACGTCGGCCGGCTGGCCGCCGCCGGGAAGGCCGGCAAGCTGGTCGCCGACCTGTATTCCTTCTACTCGCGCTTTCACGCGCGCCGCTACGGCTGGCACGGCGCGCCGGTGCACGACGCGGTCGCCATGGGCCACGTGATCGACCGCACGCTGCTGAGAACCAGCCACTGCGGCGTGGAAATCGACACCGGTCCCGAGCTTTCCCGCGGCCGCACCCACGTCGACGTAAAAGGCGCGATGGGCTGGGAGCCGAACTGTCACGTCGCGGTCGGGATCGAGGCCGAGCGGTTCCTTGAGCTGCTGATCACTCGGATCAGCCGGCTCGGCTGAGCGCGGCTAGGAGCCGCCTGCGGCCGGACCTCGGATGTGGACCGGGTTGCCGTCCGGGTCCTCGACGTAGGCCACCCGCTCGCCCCAGGGCTGGTCGGCGGGCTCGGCCAGCACTGCGACGTCGGCGCGGCGCAGCCCGGCGAGGAACTCGTCGACGTTCGGCACCCTCACACACAGCTCGAACGGGCGTCCGGTCACCGGGCGCTGGGGCTTTCCGTGAATGCCCGGGAAGTCCGCGCTGCTCAGGCCGAGCTTTCCGTCGTCGAGCTCGAGCGCCACGTAGCCGGGTTCGTCCGAATCGGGAAACCGGTAGGTCTCTCGGAAGCCGAGGAGCTCGCGGTAGAAGTGCACCGAGGCCGGCACGTCGTCGACGTACATGATCGGAAACGAAGAGAGGACCGCCACCGGCCGCACCCTACCGCTCCCAGCCACGGCGCTAGCGTGTCTCCCGACCAGAGAGAGACAAGACAGGAGGCGGAAGGCAACGTGGATTACGTGAACCTCGGCCGAACCGGCTTGCGCGTCTCGCGCATCTGCCTGGGCATGATGAGCTACGGCAAGCACGAGAGCCGGGAGTGGACGCTCGACGAGGCCGGCGCCGAGCCGATCGTTCGCCGCGCGGTGGAGGGCGGCGTCAACTTCTTCGACACCGCCGACGTGTACAACGGCGGCCAGAGCGAGCTGCTGACCGGTCGCCTGCTCGCCAGGCTGTTCGGCATGCGCGAGGAGTACGTGGTGGCCACCAAGGTGAACGGCCGGACCATGCCCGGCGAGAACGGCGCCGGGCTGTCGCGCAAGCACATCATGGCCTCCATCGACGGCTCGCTGCAACGCCTCGGCCTCGACTACGTCGACCTGTACCAGATCCACCGCTGGGATCCGAATACGCCGATCGAGGAGACGATGGACGCACTACACGACGTAGTAGTTGCGGGCAAGGCTCGGTACATCGGCGCGAGCAGCATGTTCGCCTGGCAGTTCGCGAAGGCCCAGCGGGTGGCGCGCACGCGCTTTGTCTCGATGCAGGACCATTACAACCTGATCTATCGCGAAGAGGAGCGCGAGATGATCCCCCAGTGTCTGGACCAGGGTGTCGGGATCCTGCCGTGGAGCCCGCTCGCCCGCGGCATCTTGGCCGGCAACCGCACCCGCGGCGGCGAGCTGCGCACCACGCGAGCCAAGACCGACGCGTTCGCGGGTTCCCTGTATAAGCCCGCGCTCGACTTCGACGTGGTCGACCGGCTGGTCGAGGTGGCCGGCGAGCGCGGGAACCCGCCGGCTCAGGTGGGGCTGGCCTGGCTGCTCCACAAGCCTGGCGTGACCGCTCCGATCGTCGGCGCTACGAAGCTCTCGCACCTCGAGGATGCGCTCGCCGCCGAGGCCCTGACGCTCAGCGCCGAGGAGATCGCGCGTCTGGAGGAGCTCTACGTGCCTCACGCCATCGCGGGGCACGCATGAACCGACGCGCCCCGGTCAGTCCGGGTACTCGTCCTTGCGCCTTACGCTGAACTCGTCTCCTCCGCCCTTCGGCGTGCGGTGCTCGAGGAACGAGTGGTACGGGGCGACGAACGGGTCGGGCGCGGTGACCGTGTAGGTGTGGTAGACGGTCCCGTTCTCGCGCGCGAAGGCGATGAAGCTCGGGGCTTCGCGCAGGCCATCCTCGAGCTCCGCGCCGACCTGACGCGACCAGTCCTTGAGGAACTCGGGCGGGCTTGAGACCATCTCCTGGATCTGGGGAATCCCGCGCGCCTTCTCGGGGGTAAGCGCCAGCCCGAAGTCGAACGGAAAGTCGCTGCCGTAGGTGGAGACGTACGGGAACTGCCAGCCCATCCGCTGCTTGTAGGCGATGAGCCGATCGATCGGCGCGCGCGAGAAGCAGATGAGCGTCACGTCGCGGTGGCTCAGATGGAGGCGGGGGCCGTCGAGCTCATCCCCCAGACTCGTGCACCCCGGGCAGGCCCCGACGGTGTAGTCGGGCCCGAACATGATGTTGTAGGCCAGCAGCTGCGAGCGTCCCTCGAACAGCTCGGCCAGCGTCTTCTTTCCGTCCTCGGTGTCGAACTCGTACTCCTTCTTCACCGGGACCCACGGAAGCTGACGGCGCTGCTCGGTCACGCGGCGCTCGAGCTCGGCGTACTCGGCCTCGAGCGTGGCCAGCTCGGCGCGAGCCGCCTGCCATTCCTCGCGGGTTCCCGTTGTGTGCGCGGGCATCTCGATCTCCTCGGTTGCGGTTCGGCCCCTGTCGGCAAACCTTACGACCGCCGGGCGGGCACGAACTCATCGGTCATGGGTTCGGCACGCCGGTCTGGAGGCTGACCCCGAGCACGCGACTCAGGTGCGGGACGAGCGTGGCGCCACCGGCCAGAGGCGGCTCCCGGCGCCCGCCGATCGACAGGGCGACCTCGCCGCACCCGCCCGGGTCCGCCACCGCGATCGCCAGCGGGTAGGAGCCCGCGCCCTCCGCGGCACCGCCATACAGCTCAAGCTGGATCCGCGCTCCCCAATCAGCCGGGCAGGCTCGGACGCCCGGTTGCGACGCCGGCAAAGCGTTCAGCAAGGCGACGACGCGCCGCACCGCGGGGCGTGAGGCGATCTGAAGCGGCCCCTGGATGACCCGGCCGGACTGTCGCGTGGTCAGAACCAGGCGCCGTGCGCCGGGCGGAATCCGCTCCGAGGCGGGCCGCGGCGTGATCCACACCACCTCGCTGTCAGCCCGCACGCCGGTGGATCCGCCGGCCAGCGCGACAACCTCGACCACGAGCATTCGCGTACTGAGCGTGCGGGGGATTGCCGGCCAGGTGAAGCCGATGGCCTGCAGCGGCGGGCTGCCGGCGCGGTTGCTCGCCCCTGAGGTGCCGGGGTGCCCGCCGTGCGGGCGGTGGGCTTGGATGTAGCCCAGGACCGTCGCTGGAGACTCGCTCAACCGCCACCAGCCGTGGTCATCGACCGCGTTGGGGGTGGCGGGCGGCCCGATGAAGGGATGGGCCAGCGCGCCTCCGTCGCCCGCGGGCTCGACCGATGAGGGCTCGGCGTCGGGGGGAAGGGCCAGGCGCGCGAGCAGCACGGCCGCATCATCCCGAGCCGCGATCTCGTTGCGCGGCGTGAGCGGTACGGCCGCGCCGGGCTGGCTCGCCGGCCTCGGCGCAGATCCCGCGACGGCGACCCCACCGGCGAGCGCCCCGGCAACCGCCGCCAACCCGAGCACCGCGCCTGACCGAGCCACACTTCGTCTACGAACCACCTCGGCAAGCATCACGAGGAGGCGCGCGGTCGCGCCGAGCTCGTGCGCCGCCTGCGGGCCGGAGCGGGCTTGCGTGGCAACAGATCGCCGAGCGCGCGCTCGGGGTCGATCAGCACGATCAGCCGCTGGCCCACCGCGGCGACCTCATCGCCGAGCCCGTTCTCGGCCGGCGTGATCGGGAGCGCCTGGATCTGCGCGGCCGGGATCGGCAGGATCCCGTCGACCGTGTCCACGATCAGCCCGAGCGCACCGCCCGAGACCTCGAGCACGAGGATCCGCGACTTGGCGCCCACCTTAAGCTGGTGTCCCAGGCGGCTCGAGAGATCGACGATCGGCAGCGTGCGATCGCGCAGGCTGATCATTCCCTGAATCGCGCCCCGGGCGGTCGCGGTGGCGCTAGGCGGCGTGTACCGGATGATCTCGCGCACGGCCGTGATCGGGAGCCCGTAGTACTCGCCGTGCAGGGAGAACACCACCACCTGGCGCTCAGCCTCCAGACCCGTCATCCACGCCGCTCGCTGTGTCGTGTGCGCATCGAACTTGACTGAAAGCCCGCTGCGGACCCCCGGGGCGGGCAGTCAGAGTCGGGCAATCCTAGTCCCCGCGTGACGTCTTCATCTGCGGGGTAGACGAACTTGCATCCCCGAACCGAAAGGGAGTGATGACACCTCTCGGCCGCACGATCGGCAAGAAGGCAACCAAGGCGACGGTCCGGCACTCGGTGCGCGGGGTCGTGTCCAAGGCGCAGCGCAAGCCGCTGCGGAGCGCCACGCTGCTCAGTCTGGGCGGTGCTTTCGGCGCGATGGCCGGTTGGCTCGCCGGTCGCAAGACCGCCAAGCCCGCCTGACCAGGCTGGCCCTGGGCAACCGGACTCGGGGCCGGCCGGGTCGTGGTCGCGGCAACCATCCGCAAACGATTGCAGTCGCCGTAATCGGGGCATGAACGGCTTGGTGCGGCCCGGCTGACACCGACCGCCGCCTGGACGCGGCCGTCCGCCGTCCTCGCCAACAGACGTCCGCCGTCCTCGCCACACTCCCCGCACGGGACAACCACCTGGACGAATGTTTGTCCATCCGGATATGGAGTCCAGCTCCCGGCGGCCGAAATATATGGGCATATGAGCGCGCGTCCGTTGATCGCGATGACCACCTCGGAGCTCCGCCGTCCCGAGGATGTCGTCGCGCGGCCCCAGGGCGAGCCTCCGAAGCTCGAGGTGGCGCTGGCCATGCTGTATCCCGAGGCCATCGAACGCGCCGGCGGCATCCCGGTGATCGTGCCGTTGCTCCGCGCCGATGCGATCGCCGCGCTGCTCGACCGCGTCGACGGGGTGTGCCTGCCCGGCGGCCCTGACGTGCAGCCGAGCGCCTACGGTGAGGAGCCTCACCCGGAGCTCGGCCCCACCGAGCCACGCGTGGACG
>JAFAYP010000194.1 GCA_019240305.1 Solirubrobacterales bacterium | reverse complement strand
TCCTCCTCGAACAGGACCTGACCGCCGCCGTCGAGGATCCGGCACTCGATCTGGAAGTGGGTGTCGAAGGACTCGGGGACGAGCACCGCGGGGCCGAGCGCGCACGCCCGGCCGTAGATCTTGGCCTGCGGCAGATACAGCGGGTTGGCGCCCTCGATGTCGCGCGAGGAGACGTCGTTTCCGATCGTCAGGCCAAGCGGCCCGCGGGCCCCGACGACGACCGCGAGCTCCGGCTCGGGCACCGTCCAGGAGGCGTCGCTGCGCGCGGCGATTGTCCCGCCCGGCCCAACCGTGCGCCGTCCGGCGGCGTCCTTCATGAACAGCTCGGGGCGCTCGGCTCCGTAGACCAGCTCGTACACGTCGACCGCCTGACTCTCGTGCATGCGCGCCGAGCGGCTGCGCTCGTAGGTGACGCCCGCAGCCCACGTCTCGGGCGCCTCGATCGGGACCAGCAGCCGCCAGGGCTCGTCCGGCTCGAGCGTCTCGGGGTCGGCGATCGGCACGGTCCGGCCGCCGTCCTCCGGCAGCTCGCCACGTTCGAGCACTCCGAGCATGTCGTCGGTGTCGAGAACGCTCAGCTCTCCGTCCCGGACGTGCGCCACATGGACACCCCCGTCGCCGTCACGCACACGCACGAGTCGGGCTCCTCTCAGCGCCATGCCCGACCCCCCGGGAACGCGTACTCCTCGAGTGACTCGGGGTGCATCTCGATGCTGTAGCCCGGGGCGTCCGGCGCCACGTAGCGGCCTTCGCGGATCTGCGCCGGCTCGACGAAGTGCTCGTGCAGCTCGTCCACGTATTCGATCACGCGATCGCCGAGCTCGCCGCCCAGCAGGATGTAGTCGGCCAGCGAGAGGTGCTGCACGTACTCCGATAGACCCACCCCGCCGGCATGCGGGCAGACCGGGACGCCGAAGCGGGCGGCGAGCAGGAGCACGGCGAGCACCTCGTTGACGCCACCCAGCCGGCACGCGTCGAGCTGGCAGACGCCGAGACCGCCCACCTGCATCAGCTGCTTGAACATCGTCCGGTTGTGGCAGTGCTCGCCGGTGGCGACGCGGACCGGCGCAACCTCGCGCGCGATCCGCGCGTGCCCGAGGATGTCGTCGGGGCTGGTCGGCTCCTCCATCCACCAGGGATCGAACTCGGCCAGGCGATGGGTGGCCGCGATCGCCTCATCCACGTCCCACACCTGGTTGGCGTCCATCATCAGGAACCGCTCGGACCCGATCTCCTCGCGGATCAGCGTGGCGCGGCGGGCATCGTCGCCGGGGCTGCCGCCCACCTTCATCTTCATGTGGGTCCACCCGTTTTCGACCGCGGTGCGGCAGCGGCGCTGGACCTCCTCGTCGCTGAAGCCGAGCCAGCCGACCGACGTGGTGTAGGCCGGGATGCCGTCGCGGAGCATCTCGGCCTCGCGCTGCGCCTTGCCGGTTGCGCGCGACTCGAGCAGCTCGACCGCCTGCTCCGGGGTGAGCGCATCGGTGATGTAGCGAAAGTCGACGCAGCCGACGAGCTGCTCGGGCGGCATGTCGACCAGGAGCTTCCAGAGCGGCTTGCCCTCGGCCCTGGCCCACAGGTCCCAGGCCGCATTGACCAGCGCCGCGGTGGCCAGGTGGATGACTCCCTTCTCGGGTCCGATCCAGCGCAGATGCGAGTCGCCGGTGAGCTCGCGCCAGAAGCCGCGCGGGTCGGCGGCGATCTCGGACAGGCGGCGGCCGATCAGGAGGTGCTCGAGCGCGTGGATCGCGGTCACGACAACCTCGGTTCCGCGTCCGATCGTGAACGTCATGCCGTGGGCGCGCAGAGCGCCGTCGGTCTGAAGGATCACGTAGGCCGCAGAGTAGTCCGGGGCCTGGTTCATGGCGTCCGAGCCGGCCAGCGTGCGCGAGGTCGGAAAGCGCACGTCGCGCACGTCGATCGCGGTTATCCGGCAATCCTCCACTCTCGATTCCCCTACCCACAACCACCGTTTCGGGCACAGGCTTCCGGGTTTTTCGATCCCGCGCTGCGGGTACGCGACGGTCGTGGAGGGGAGCCCCCGCTCCAGAGTGGCTGACGACGCATCGTCGGCACCGGCCCGGCGCTCGACGCCCGCCGACGTGCTCGGTGCCCTCTCGCTGGTCAAGGAGGGCCGCGTCTACAGCCTCGACTGCGGACGTTTCCCGGGCATGCCGATCTTCCCCGCTCATCCGCCATTTCAGGTGCTGAGCTATCGCTCGCCGCGTGGGCTGGTCAACCAGGCCGATCAGGACTGGCTGGGCGAGAACGAGGTCGAGTACTACTGGAACACCGAGATGGTGATGGGCACGGTTCACTCCGGCACCCATGTCGACGCGTTCGCGCACATCACGTGCGGCACCGAGCACAGGTGGTTCGGCGGTGGCGTGGAGGCACGGGACCTGGGCGACTTCGGTCCGCTGCGGGGCGACGCCACCGAGATCCCACCGCTGATCGCCCGCGGCGTGCTGATCGACGTCGCCGGCGCCCGCGGCGTCGACGCCCTCGCTGCGCATGAGGCCATCGGAGCGGACGAGCTGTCCGGCGCCCTCAAGGGTCAGGGGGTCGAGTTGCATCGCGGCGACGTGGCGGTGGTCCGCACGGGCTATCTCTCGGGCTGGCCCGACCGCGACTTCATCGCCGCCCACGAGCAGGCCGGCATAAACCACGAGGCCGCCCTGTGGCTGGCCGAGCGGGGCGTCATCGCCGTGGCCGCCGACACCGAGGCGCTCGAAGTCCTCCCCTCGATCGTCCCCGGCAACCCTCACCCGGTCCACATCGCCCTGCTCAACGAGCGCGGGATCTTCATCATCGAGATGGTCGACTGCGAGGAGCTGGCGCGCGAC
>JAFAYP010000186.1 GCA_019240305.1 Solirubrobacterales bacterium | reverse complement strand
CGGAACGCAACCGCGCCGCCCATCGCCCTCGCGGCCGGCCGCCTGGCCGAGCTAACGCGCGACGCCGCCGCGATCCAGCTCTCGACGATGCGATGGATGCTCGACCTGTGAGCGGCGGCGCGTCCGGGACGTCGAGGCAACCCGGCCCCAATCGGCTGCACTGGGGGAGCACGGGCGACGGCGCCGTCGTCCTGCTGATCACCGGTCTCGGGCTAAGCGGCACGCGGCTCTATGCCGCCTCGCTGCACAACTGCTTCGGGCGATTGGATCGGATCCGCGCCCCGACCCTGGTCGTCCACGGCCGGCACGACCGGATGATCCCGGTCGAGAATGCTGAGTTGATGGCCAAGCGAATCCCCCGGGCCGAATTGCGCATCCTCGAGCACTCAGGGCACCTCTTATCGACCGAGGAACCGCGCGTCGAGAAAATGGCGGCGTTCCTCGCTGCCCCGGAGCCGGCATGAGACTCCGCGGCGAGGAGCTCCGGGTCGCCGACGTGATCCGCGAGGGCGCCGCCGCGCGGGGAGACGCGGTTGCCGTGGTCCACGATCACACCGAGCGCACCTACGCCGCACTCGACGAGCGCTCAAGCCGCCTGGCCCAGGCATTGCGGGCATCCGGCGTCGGTAAGGAAGACCGGGTGGCGTATCTGGACTACACCTCACCGGAGGTGGTGGAGCTGCGAGGATGTCCCGGACGGTGTGGAATTTCGGTGGCGGTCCGGGTGGGTTTGACTACGCGGCGGCGACGATAGCGGCCTCCTCGGTCGGAGCGGGGTTGGGTTTGGGTAGGGTGACTTCGCGCTCGACGGCGGTGGCGAGCTTGGCGAGGTCCTGGTAGCCGATGACGCGTCGGAACTGCTGCTCGGCTTCGAGCATCCCGGCGGCGGTCCAGCGCAGGCACATATCGCCGTTCTGCCAGTGCTTGACGTTGCGGCTGGTGCGGCGCACACACTCGATCATCGACTCGCACGGGTTGGTGGTCGTGAGCGTCTTGCGCAGCTTCCCGCGGACGCCCAGGCGGGTCACGGTCAGCGTTTCCTCCAGGCCCTCCCGCAGCGAGGCAGCGGCGCCGGGATGGGAGCGCTCAAGCTCGGCGGCGAGCGCGCGCAACTGCTCCAGCGCGAGGTCATGCTTGACCTCCGCCCACGCTCGGCGCAGCCGGCGCTTGACGAGATCGCGGTCGCGTTCGGGGAGGTGGTCGAGCACGTTGCGCTCCTTGTGAGACACGCAGCGCTGAACCGGCGTGCGCTTGCCGAGGACATCGTTGACCGCGGACCTGAGCGCCTTGGAGCCGTCGATCACGACCAGCACGCCCTGCTCGACGTCAAGGCCGCGGTGCACCAGGTTGGACAGCAGCTCGGTCGTGACCGTCTTGTTCTCCGTGGAGCCCTCCCACAGCCCGAGCGGGACCTTCACCCCGTCTGTCGTGATCCCCAGCGCCACCACGCACGTGTGGTCCTTGAGCCCGACGCCGTCGATCATCAGCACCGCCAGGCGCACGTCGTCCAGCCGGCGAGACATCAGCCCCAGCAGCGCCTCCTTGGTGCGCGCGATGAACGTGCGCGAGACGGCCGACTTCGACGTCGACCGGGCCTCCCGCTCGACCTGCTCGCCGACCGGCTCCTGCAACCTGCGGTACCGACGCGTCGAGACGCCGGCGAGCATCCGTTCCAGCACCACCCGGGAGAGCTGATCGCGGCTGGCGAAGTGCTCGTAGGTCCTGACCGGCACCTCCTCGCTGCCGTCCTTGGTGCGCATCCGCGGCCGGGTCACCGGCACGCGCCGGCCGCCGAGTGTCACCTCACCCTCATCTGAGCCGTGCCGGTAGGCGACGCGGTCGGGATCGTGCTTGCCGCGCGGGCCGCACACTTCCTCAACTTCCTCGGCCATCAGCTCATCCAGCACACCGAGCCCGACACCGACGCTCAGCGCGAGCAGCCCCTCCTTCGCTGCCCCCACGAGCTGCCCGAGCGCTTCCTGGATCCGGAGCGGGAGCGGCTCCTCAACGGCCTCCGAACCCGTGACGACCTTCGCAGGCGATACGGTCTGCATGGCGGTTCCTCCTGTTCTCGTCGCCGGAGCTCGAACTCCGACGAATGGACTTGAATCGCCCTACACGCTGCCAACAGCAGCGGACGAGGGCGGGAGGACCGCCACCTCAACTTCTACGCCACGCGGGACAACCTC
>JAFAYP010000058.1 GCA_019240305.1 Solirubrobacterales bacterium | reverse complement strand
GCACCCGCTCGGGCTGGCTCACCGCCTGGGCGAGCTCGGCGATCGGGATCGAGGACGTGTTGGAGGCCACGACGGCGCCGTCCGAGACCACGCCGGCGATCGCCTCCATCACCGCGAGCTTGAGCCGCTCGTCCTCGGGCACCGCCTCGACCACCAGGTCGGCCTGGCCGATCGCCTGTAGGTCGGTGGTCAGCTCGATCCGCTCGCGGGCTGCCGCCGCGTCCGACTCCGAAAGCTTGCCGCCCCGCACCGCCCGGGACAGTGACACCCCGATCCGCTGGTCGGCGCGGCCTACCGACGCCTCGTCGACGTCGCGGACGATCACCGGCATGCCCGACACCGCCACCGCCTCGGCGATGCCCGTGCCCATGAACCCACCGCCGACGACGGCGACCGACTCGATCTCGCTGCTCACGCCTGGCAGCTTAATGACGGTGCCGAGCGGCCGCCGCGTGGCGCTCGAAGGCGAGCTGGATCAGGCGGTCGAGCAACTCGGCGTAGGGGACGCCGCTGGCCTCGAACAGCGACGCGAACACGCTGGTGGCGGTGAACCCGGGCATCGTGTTGAGCTCGTTGAGCAGCACGCGCTCGCCCTCGATGAAGAAGTCGACGCGGGCCAGCCCGCTGCACCCGGCCCGACGGAAGGCCTCGATCGCGATCTCCTGGATGCGCTCGCGCACCCACTGCGGCACTCGCGCCGGCACCTGGAGCTGCATCCCGCCCGGGGTGTACTTGGCCTCGTAGTCGTACCAGCCCGCCTCGCCGGCGGCCAGCACGATCTCGCCCGGCTCGGAAGCGATCGGATCGCCGTTGCCGAGCACCGAGCACTCGACCTCGAGCCCGCGCGCGGCCGCCTCGACGATCGCCAGCCCGTCGTGCTCGAACGCGGTCTGGAGCGCGCCGAGGAGCTCGTCGGCCGCCCCGACCCGGACGATCCCGACCGAGGAGCCGAGTCGGGCCGGCTTGACGAACACCGGCAGGCCAAGTCCCTCGAGGCGGGCGAGCACGCCCGAGCGATCCGACACGAGCTCCTCGGCGCGCACCGCCCGATAGTCGACCTGGGGCAGCCCGGCGTGGGCCATCAGCTCCTTGAACATGACCTTGTCCATGCACACCGCCGAGGCGAGCACGCCCGCCCCCACGTAGGGGACGTCGAGGCACTCGAGCAGTCCCTGCACGGTGCCGTCCTCGCCAAACGGGCCGTGCAGCACCGGGAACACCACGTCGACGCCTTCGAGGCCCTGGCCGGGCGTCAGCGCTATGGGCGCCCCGTCGCGACGCCACACCCCGTCACGCCCAATGTCGATCGCGATCGGCTCGTGGCCGGCGGCGAGCAACCCCTCGCGGACCGACTCCGAGGAGGCAAGCGACACCTCGTGCTCGGAGGAGCGACCCCCGCCGAGCACCGCAACACGTGCGCGCCTCACTTCTTCTTGTGGCCGGACGTCGTGCCGGTCTGCGTGGTCGGGGTCGTGGTGCTCGTCGTCGTGGTCGGGGTCGTCGACGCCACGTACTTACCGACCACGATCGTCACGCTGGTGCCCTTCTTGGCCTGGCTCGTGGCGGCCGGCGTCTGGCTCTGGACGACGCCGTTCTGGCTCTGGTCGGTCACGGTCTGCCTCTGCACGGTGGCCGGGAAACCGGCCGCGCCCAGCGTCGCCTCGGCCGCGCCCCGGGTCTGCCCGACGACGTTGGGGACGGCCACCGTCGTCGGGGCCTTGGCCACGACCAGCGTCACCGTCGAGCCGTTCGGCTCCGACTTGCCGCCCACCGGGCTCTGGCTGAGCACCGTGCCGGGGCTTGCGCTGGTGATCACCTGATCCGTGGTGACCACGTTGAAGCCGCGGCCCTGGAGCGTCGACTTGGCCTGCCCGACGTCCTCGGTGGTCACGTCGGGGACCTGCACGGGAGGCGGCCCGCTCGAGGCGAAGATCGTCACGGCCGTGCCCACCGGTGGCGTGGCGCCCGCGGCCGGACTGGTGTCGATCACCTGCCCCGATGCGTATTGGCTGCTCGACTGGTGAACGACCTTGCCGACCTTGAGGTTGGCGATCTGGATCGAGGACTTGGCCTGCTGGAGCGTCTCGCCGACCACAGTGGGCACCGTGGTGTCGCCCGGACCGGAGGACACCGTGAGCGAGACGTTCGAGCCCTCCTTGGCCTTGACTCCGGACAGCGGGTTCTGGCCGATCACCGTCCCGGCCGTCTTCGCATTGGTGACCTGGATCTGGCTCACCGTGAAGCCGTCGTTCTGGAGCTGGGCCTGGGCGGTGGTGAACGGCTCGCCGACCACGGCGGGAACGTCCTGCTTGACCGGCCGGGTCAGCAGGTAGGCGGCCACGCCGCCGCCGGCCAACAGCAGCACGAGCAGCAGCACAAGCCAGGGCCACAGCGGGCGCCGACGCTCCGGCTCCTCATACGGCGGCACCGGCCCGGTGTCGATCACGTCGAACGATCCGGTCCCGGCCGGCGGGGGCGCGGCCGGAGGTGTGCTCACGGCAGCCGCGGTCGCGGCGTAGCGGCCGGCGGCCACCCCGGCCAGCGCGGCCATGCTCGCCGTGCGCTGACCGCGCTCGCCGGAAAGCAGCGCGGTCCGGGCCTGCTCGAGCGCGGTGATGAACTGGTCGGCGTTGGCCGGGCGGTCGACCGGGTTCTTGTTTAGCGCCCACATCACGATCTGCTCGAGCTCGGGCGGCACCTCGGGGTTGAGCACACTCATCGGCGGCGGCGCCTCCGAGACATGCTTGAGCGCGATGCTGACCGCCGATTCGGCGTCGAACGGCACGCGCCCGGTGAGCATCTCGTACAGGACCACCCCGATCGAGTACAGATCGGACCCGGCGCTCACCGCGTGGCCCTGGGCCTGCTCGGGCGAGAGGTACTGCGCAGTGCCCATGATCGAGCCGGTCTCAGTCATGTCCGAGGCACCGGCCCGGGCGATGCCGAAGTCGGTGACCTTGGCGTTGTCGGAGTCGTCCACGATCACGTTGTGCGGCTTGAGGTCGCGGTGAATCACGCCCCGGCGATGAGCGAAGCGGGCGGCCTTGAGGATCTGGAGCGTGATGTCGATGGCCCGGATCGGATCGAGCGGCGCCTGGAGGCGAATCAGCTGCTTGAGCGTGCGGCCGGGCAGGTACTCCATCGCGATGTAGTACGTCCCGTCGTAGGCGCCACGGTCGTACACGCTGACCACGTTCGGATGCTGCAGGCCGGCGGCCGCCTGGGCCTCCCGGCGGAAGCGCTCGACGAAGCCGGGATCCTCGGCGAAGCGCTGGTAGAGCAGCTTGAGCGCGACCTTGCGCCCGAGCTGCTCGTCCTCGGCCAGGAACACGTCGGCCATGCCGCCGGCGCCCAGCCGCGAGACGATCTTGTAGCGCTCGTCGACCATCGTGCCGGCACCGAGACCCGCCATCAGTGGCCTTCCGAGAGCAGCACCTGGAGCACCGACTTGGCGATCGGCGCGGCCACCGAGCCGCCGAACCCGCCGTTGGAACGGTCGACCATGACGGCGATCGCGACCTTCGGATGCTGCGCCGGGGCGAAGGCGACGAACGCCGGCTGCGTGAGGTTGGAGCCGGTCGGGCCGATCTGCGGGGTCCCGGTCTTGCCGGCCACGCTGATCCCCCCGAGCTGTACGGCCGTCCCGGTGCCCTCCTCGACGACCTTCTCCATCATCCGCGTCACTGCCTGCGCCGTCGATGGCTTCATGACCTGGCTGTAGACCGTGGGATTGATGGTCCTGACCGTGCGGCCGTCCTGATCAACCACCCTATCGGTCAGGCGAGGCGTCATCAACGTGCCGTCGTTACCCACCGCGGCGGCCACCATCGCCATCTGTAGCGGGGTCACGAGCAGCCCGCCTTCTCCGATCCCGATCCGCCCGATGTCCTCGTCCGGGCTGCCGGGCGTCAACGGCTTGCCGCTGCTGGAGAACGGGCGGCTGATCCCGATCTGTCCGGCGGGGTAGTCGAGCAGCGGCTTGGAGTAGAAGCCGAACCGCTTCATGTACTCGGTCATCGTCGGACGGCCCACGTGCTCGGCCACCTGGGCGAAGATCGTGTTGATCGACTGGGTCATCGCGACCGTGAGCGTCTGCGGGCCCCACGACTTGTCGCCGTCGTTGTTCAGCGGCACCCCGGAGATCGTGACCGGCGAATTGCCGTTGATGACCGAGTTCTCGGTGTACAGGCCGCTGTCGATCGCGGCTGTCGCGGTGACGATCTTGAACGTCGAGCCGGGGGCGTACTGGCCCTGGGTCGTTCGGTTGACCAGGCAGCCGGGCTGACCGCAGGTCTGGCCCGGGTTGGGATCGTTGTTGTTGTAGCTCGGGTTCGCGTACATGACCTCGATCGCCCCGGTGCTCGGATCGATCGCCACCACCGAGCCGGCCTGCCCGGCCAGTGCCTGCTGTGCCGCGCGCTGGCCCTTGACATCGAGGGTGGTGTAGACGTCATCGCCGACCGGCCGCGGGTTGAGCTGGCCGAAGATCGAGGAGAGGCCGGTCTGGACCCCCCGCAGATCGGGGGCGGCCGATTCCTCCAGGCCGGCCGACTCGCCCCTGGCGGCGATCGAGTAGCCGACCGCGTGCGCGAACAAGGGGCCCGTCGGATACGTGCGAGTCCACGTGTGGTCGGGCGCCGGCACCGACTTGGCCAGCACGATGCCGTCCGCAGCCAGGAGCCGGCCGCGCTTGATCTGGAGCTCGTCGAGCAGCGTGCGGACGTTGAGCGGGTTGTTGTTCAGCGATGAGGCCTGGAACACCGTCCAGCGCGAGGTGAAGGCCACAAGCAGCGCGAACAGCACCACGA
>JAFAYP010000535.1 GCA_019240305.1 Solirubrobacterales bacterium | reverse complement strand
CGCAGGCGCTCCTCGTAGCGGGCGCGCTCGGTGGTGTCGCGCGCGATGATCGCGGCCGAGACGATCCGGCCGTTCACATCGGTCACTGGGGAGACCGTGAGCGACACCGTGATGAGGCTCCCGTCCTTGCGCACGCGCTCGGTCTCGAAGTTCTCGATCGATTGACCCGAGAACACTGTGTGGAGAAGCTTCTGCCATTCGCCGGCGCGCTCCGGCGTCTCGGTCAGGCCGCTCGCGCGTCCGATCACCTCCTGCGCCGGGTACCCGTAGAGCTGCTCCGCGCCGCGGTTCCAGCTGGTGATCGTGCCGTCAGGTGCCTTGGTGATGATCGCGTCGCCGGTGGACTGCACCACGTAGCTCAACAGGTCGCGAGCCGAGCGGTCAGCCGCCTCGTCGCTGACGTCCTGAAGCGTTCCGGCCACCGTGAGTGGTTCGCCCTTGCGCGAGGTGATCGCCTCGCCGCGGCCGCGCACGACCCGCTCGACGCCGTCGAACCGGTTGACCCGGATCTCGAACCGCAGCGGCTCGCGATCGCGGCGCGCGCGCTCGAGCGCGCCCTGGACCAGATCGCGGTCCTCGGGATGCACGCGCGAAAGGAACAGCTCGCGCGTCAGCGGCAGCTCGTCCGGAACGGCGAGGATCCGTCGCAGGCCGGCCGAGAAGTTGGCCTCACCGGTCTGTAGATCGAGTTCGAAGCTGCCGGTGTCGGCCGCCTGCTCGGCCTGGGTCAGTAGCTTCTCGCTGCGGGCGCGTTCCTGTGCGCGCGCCAACGCGCCGAGAATCAGTGGGGCGGCCTGGCGGAGTGACTTCGAGCGCTCGATCGCTTCGGTGATCGCGTGCTCGAGCTCGACCCATTCGCTGGCGCCTCGCTGCTGTTCGTGATGTGATGGCCGCTGCGTCATGGCCGTCGTCGCGGCGTCTCGTTGCGAGACGTCCGTCGACGTTCACCACCCTGCATGGTGAGCGCCAACTCGGTCTCCCTTCCTGGATGGCGCGATGGTACCCGGGAGTAACCATCCGGATGCCTGCAGTCGAACAAATGTGGAGGGTTGGTCGCTAACGAGGAGGCATTCTCAGCGCGCCGTCGAGCCGGATCACCTCGCCGTTGAGCATCTCGTTCTCGACGATATGTATAGCGAGTGCCGCAAACTCTTCCGGACGTCCGAAGCGCGCTGGGAACGGCACCACGCGTCGCAGTTCCTCGCGCGAGCTCTCGGGGAGGTTGGCCAGCAGCGGGGTGTCGAACGTGCCGGGCGCGATCGCGCACACGCGCACGCCGAGCGGCGCGAGGTCGCGGGCCGCGGGTAGCGTCATGCTGACGATCGCCCCCTTGGAGGCCGAATAGGCGATCTGTCCGATCTGTCCGTCGAAGGCGGCGATCGAGGCGGTGTTGACGCACACGCCGCGTTCGCCGGCTTCGGTCGGTTCGTTCTCGGCCATCGTCGCCGCGGCCAGGCGCATCACGTTGAAGGTGCCGATCAGGTTGACGCCGATCACGGTCTCGAACGGCTCGAGTCCATGTGCGCCGCGCCGGCCGACCACCCGCCCGGCCCACCCGATGCCGGCGCACGAGATCGCGATCCGCAGTGGCACGGATTGCAGTTCGGCGGCCGCACTCACCGCCGCCTGCACCGCGTCCGGGTCGGTGACGTCGGTGGGCACGAAGCTCACCCGCTCGCCCAGCTCGTCGGTGAGGGCGCGTCCGCGCTTCTCATTCAGGTCCGCAATTACCACGTGGGCCCCGTCGGCGTGCAGCCTTCGCGCCGTGGCCTCCCCGAGACCCGACGCCCCACCAGCGACGAGCGCGCCACTACCTCCGATCTGCATCGCGCGAGAACCCTATAGCCGACGGCCCAGCGAGACTGCAAAAAGTCCGTCGCTGTCTGTATACCAACACTCCAGCTCCAGACCGGCCGCCAGGAAGTCCTCCTGCACCCGCGCGCGGGTGAACTTGGCGCTGATCTCGGTGCGGAGCTCCTCGCCGGCGGCGAACTCGACGCGCAGGCCGAGCCCGGACACCAGCACAGTGCACGGCCGGCAGGCGCGCAGGCGCATCTCGACCCACTCGTGCGCCCGGTCGTAGAACGCGATGTGCTCGAACGCGTCGGGCGAGAAGTCGGCATCGAGCTCGCGGTTGATCACCCGCAGGACGTTGCGGTTGAACTCCGCGGTGACGCCCTGCGCGTCGTCGTAGGCGGCTTCGAGCACGCGCGGGTCCTTGACCAGATCGGTTCCGAGCAGCAGCCGGTCCTCAGGTCCCAGCAGCCGGCTGATCTCGCGCAGCATGCGCCGCCGCGTGCCCGGCGGGAAGTTCCCGATCGTGCCGCCGAGCAGGGCGATGATGCGTGGCGTACCCGCGATCGCGCGCGGCACCCGATCGAGGTGGCGTTCGAAGTCTCCGATCACCCCGTGCACCGTGAGCTCCGCGAACTCCTCAACGAGCAGGATCGCGGCCTCCTCGAGCGCACTCTCGGACACGTCGAGGGGCACGTAGCGCCGCAAAGTCCCCGCGCTCGACATTGCTTCGAGCAGGATGCGCGCCTTCTCGGCCGAGCCCGAGCCGAGCTCGACCAGCTCTCCGGCCCCGGTGACCCGCACGATCTCGCGGGCGCTCGCGTCGAGGATCGATCGCTCGGTCCGGGTCGGGTAGTACTCGGGCAGCTCGCAGATGCGCTCGAACAGCTCAGAGCCGCGCGCGTCGTAGAAGTGCTTCGGCGGGATCTCCTTGAACGGACGCGTCAGGCCGTCGAGCACGTCGTAGGCGAGGCTTCGCTCGTCGAGCTCCGAGAGGTAGGAGTCGATCCGGATCTCGGGCGAGGACGCGGCGGTTCTCATGCGTCCCTGGCGATCCGGAACCCGGCGAAGATCTGTCGCCGCTGTGGATAGTCCCAGTTGCGGAAGCTCGGCGTGGCCACCCGGGTGCGGGTGGCCCACGAGCCGCCCCGCAGGACCCGATAGCCGCCGCCGAAGAACACCTCGGAGTACTCCCGGTAGGGATGAGCCACGAAGCCGTCATACCCATCGAAGTGGCTGGCGGTCCACTCCCACACGTCGCCGAGCATGCCCAGGCAACCGCATGGTGACGCGCCCTCGGGATGGGCACCGGCCGGCGCGGTCCCGCAGCCGCGCTGATCGAGGTTGGCGTGGCGGCCGGGCACGGGAGGCTCAGCACCCCACGGATACGGCAGCGCGGTCCCCGCCGCCTGATCCCAACTCGACGCCTTCTCCCACTCGATCTCGGTGGGTAGCCGTGCGCCGTGCGAGCGAGCGAAGGCGTCGGCCTCGAACCAGGAGACGTGGACCACCGGCCGGTCGGGGTGCAGCGGCTCGAGCTGCCCGAGCCGCCATTCGCCGGCCAGGTCCGGCGTCCAGCTCCCGGGGCGGGTGATGTCGCACTGCTCCTTCCAGGCCCATCCCTCGTCGGACCACCACTCGCGGCGCTCGTATCCGCCACCTTCGACGAACGTCAGATAGGTGGCGTTGGTGATTTGGGTGCGCCCGATCAAAAAGCCGGGCACGTCGGTGCGGTGTCGCGGGCGCTCGTTGTCGTAGGCAAAGCCGTCCTGGGGGGCGCCGATCGAACACCGACCGCCGGGGACCTCGACCAGCTCGAGGCCGGTGAACGACGGATCAGGGGAAACCGGCAGCGCACGCGGCTCGGCCGGCTCGTACTCACGCAGGCAGGCCAGCTGCAGCGTCTGGAGCATCGTCTCGTTGTGCTGATGCTCGTGGCGGAGGACCATCTCGTGCAACTGGCCGTCGCCGACGCCCCGCTCATCGATCACCTGAAGCGTGCGCTCGCGCGTCTCGCACAGGTAATCGCGTGCCTCGGCGGCACCGAGCAGCTCGATGTCACCGCGCACCGCGCGCGGCGTCTCAAACGCGTCGTAGGTGGCCGCGAGATCCTCGTGCAGCAGCGGCCGCTCACCGTAGCGGTGCACGAGCCAGAGATCCTCATAGGCGGCGATGTGGGCCAGATCCCACGCCAGCGGGCTCATCAGCGGCGAATGGACTCGCTCGAGGTTCTCGTTGGAGAGCGAGACCACCAGGGCGAGCGTCCGCTCGCGCGCCTCGAGCAGAGCCTCCGTCACCGGCGTGGTAGTGGCGCGTGTGCGGGGTGCGGTCCAACCAGTCACCAATCCGATTGTGCCAGCCGGATTATTAACGTCTAGAGAAAGCAGTAAGTAAATAGGTGGTTAACCGGTTCACCATTTTAGGTGAAGCGGTTAACCCATCGTGGTGAAACGGTTCAGCGACGAACGGCGTAACGCAGGTACAGGGCGTCGTCGAGCTCGAGCGCCCAGACGAGCGAGAGTCGGCGCAGCTCGGCCAGTTCCGGTCCGCTGGTGATGGCGGGTGCGTTGCCGCCGCCGGTCAGCTTGGGCGCCAGCGACAGGAACAGCTCGTCGACGAGATCCTCCTGGAGCAGCGCGCCGAACAGCGTCGGCCCGCCCTCGCACAGCAGCGAGCGCACGTCGAAGGCCGAGCGCAGGCGGCGCATCATGGTGGTCAGCGTGAGCTCGCCCGGGTCGAGGCGTACCACCTCCACGGGGGCTCGGAGCCCCGAGGTGTCGAGCGGGGCCGGGGTGAACACCGCCACCCGCGAGCCGGGATCGCCGAACAGCGGGATGTCGACCGGCACGTCCCCGCTGCGGCTCATCACCACGGCCAGCGGCTCGGGGTTCAGGCCCGCAGCGGCCCGACGCCGCCGGCGCTCGGGGTCACGCACCATCCGCCCGTATCGCTCGGCGCGCAGGGTGCCGGTCCCGGCCATGACCGCATCGACGTGTTCGCGAAGGCGGTGGAACAGCTCGCGGTCCGCGTCGTCGCTCAACCAGCGCGAGCGTCCCTGGAAGGCGGCGTGCCCGTCGGCGCTGGCCACGAAGTTGACGATCGTGTACGGCCGGTCGGATGGCGCCCCGGCGCCCAGGTTCAGATCGGAGAGCAGTTCGCCGACGTGGGCGCGGGCGGGTGGGCGCGCGGCCGGATGCAGGCGGCGCAGCGGCGGGAGCGGATCGGGCGAGGGAGGGCCGGGTGGCACATCGTGATAAATACACCCCTTGCGCGAACCGCGCTGTTTCGAGGGAGGGAGGCCTGCATGCTCGACTGCACCTACCGCATCCAGATTCCGCACCACGCGGGTCAGCTGGCCAAGGTGGCCCGGGCGATCGCGGACGGGGAAGGGCTGATCGGAGACGTGGTTACGGTCTCGCTCGGCCGCGAACACTCGGTGCGTGACATCACCGTCGAGGTGCGAGACACCGACCAGGCCGGGCGGATCGCCGAGCTGATCGAGGCGCTGCCCGACGTCGGGGTGCTGTGGCACCAGGATCGGGCTCTGATTCGCCACGCCGGCGGCAAGCTGCGCATCGATGCCTGCTGGCCGGTCCGGACCGTGCAGGAGATGCGCGACGTCTACACCCCGGGCGTGGCGCGGGTCTGTACCGCGATCGCCGACCAGCCGGAGCTGGCCGCCCGTTACACGATGATCTCCCGCAGCGTGGCGATCTGCACCAACGGCACGCGGGTGCTGGGACTGGGGAACATCGGGCCGGTGGCGTCGATGCCGGTGATGGAGGGCAAGGCGGTCTTCTACGACCAGTTCGCCGGCATCTCGGCGATGCCGATCCTGATCGATGCCGACGACGTCGACGCATTCGTCGAGACCGTGGTGCGGATCGCGCCGACCTTCGGGGGGATCCACCTGGAGGACATCTCGGCGCCCGAGTGCTTCGAGATCGAGCGCCGTCTGATCGAGCGGCTGCCCCAGCCGGTCATGCACGACGATGTGCACGGGACCGCGGTGGTGTC
>JAFAYP010000296.1 GCA_019240305.1 Solirubrobacterales bacterium | reverse complement strand
GCCTGGCTGCCCATCGCGTACTCCTGCTGGGCGGTCTCCATCTTGGCCATCTCCGCGCCCAGGTCCACGTTCGAGGCCTCGAGCGCGCCCTGCTGGAGGGCCGCGTTCTTGGCCGGCCGGATCGCGCCGCTGGCGGCAGTGGCGCTGAACACGCTGTCGCCGTCGGCCACCAGGCCGTCGGGAGCCGGGACGTCGACCAGCGAGATCTTGCCCACTTGCTTGCCGGCCGTCGAGATCGTGCCGTCGGAGGCGATCGATACCTGGTTGAGCGGCACGCCGGCCGGAATCGTGACCGGGGGCTGCACGAGCATCCCCTCCTGGGTGGTCAGCTGGCGGTTGGCGTTCAGCTGCAGGCGGCCGTTGCGGGTCAGCCCGGTGGAGCCGTCGAAGCGGCGCACCTCGATGAAGCCCTCGCCCTGGAGGGCCACATCAAGCGGCTGACCCGTGGTCTGCAGCTCGCCCTGGGTCTGGTCGCGGCCGACGACCGCAGCAGCGCTCCCGGCGCCGGTGGCCACGTTCGAGCCGTAGCCGCCGTTCGAATACAGCAGGTCGTGGAAGCCCACGATCGTCGACTGGTAGCCCGGCGTGTCCATGTTCGCCATGTCGTTGGAGATGGCGTCGAACTGCTGCTGCTGGGCCTCCATGCCGGACGCGGCGGAGTACAGACCTTCAAGCATGCTCTATCAGCCTCCCGACAATGAGCCGACCGCCGAGGCGCTTTCCTGCATCGTCGAGTCGATCGTCTGGATCGCGTTCTCGCCGGCCTGGTAGGTCTGCAGCGAGCTGATCATGTTGGTCATGGTCATCACCGGGTCGACCGAGGAGCTCTCGAGCTCGCCCTGCTTGACCGTGCCGGTGGCGCGCCCGCCGGGCGCGCCGGTGAAGTAGTTGTCGCCTTGCTTGGCAACGCCGGTCACGTTGAACACCCCCAGGGAGGACGCCGGGACCGTTCCCTGCGCGCTGAGAGTGATCGTCGCGCCGTTCTGGGAGAGCACCGGGTTGCCCTGGCCGTCGACCAGCAGGCCCTGGGCGTTCGCCTGGAACTGCCCGTCGCGGGTGTAGCGCGTCCCCTGCGCAGTGCGCACCGCGAAGAAGCCCTGCCCGGCGACACCGAAGTCGAGCGGCTGGTTGGTCGAGTACAGCGTCGACGGGGTCAGGTTCGTCACCGGGGCGCCGAGCTGAACGCCGGTATCGATCTGACCGACCGTCTGGCCGTTGGCCGTGTTGGCCAGGAGCATCGAGCCGAAGTCGGACTGGACCGAGGAATCCGATTTGTAACCCGGCGTCGAGGCGTTCGAGAGATCGTTGGCCAGCTGGTCTTCGCGGACCTGCTGGGCGAGCATCCCGGACGCTGCGATGTAGAGACCGGTGTCCATCGTTTCCCGATAGTCGCCCTTGAGGCATGATCCTTGAGGCATGGACCCGATCGCCGTGGACATTCGTCTGATCCGCGCCGTGCTGGGCACCGAGCTGCGGGTGGCGCCGGGAAGGGCGCTGATGGCCCGCGTGGTCAGCACCGACGGACAGGGCCGCGGGTCGCTGAGCATCGCCGGCGCGCTGATCGACGCCAAGCTGCCCAAGGGCGTGCAGGCCGGCCAGGAGCTGCGCCTGACCGTCCGCGACGTCAGCCCCGAGCGGGTCGTGCTGAGCCTGTCCGACCAGGCCGCGGCGGCCGTCCAGGCAGCGGCCGAGCTGCCGGGCGGCGGGCACATCCGGGTCGCGGCCCCCTCTGAGGAGGATGAGGCGGGCGCTCGGGGCGGGCAGAGCGGCGCCGGGCGCCACACGCTGGCCCTCGTCTACGACGCGCCGGCTCTCGGCGCGGTCGAGCTGCGCTTCGAGCTTGATCCTGGGTCGCTGCGGGTGAACGCCACGCTGGCCGCGGGCCAGCCCGCCACGAGCGCGGCCGGCGCAGCCGGAGAGCTCCGTGACGCCCTCGCCGCCGCCCTGGACCGCCCGGTGACGGTCGAGATAACTCCCCGCCGCGAGCCGCTGGACCTGTATGCCTGAGCGCGATCGGCCGCCCGAGCGCCGGCGCGCCACCGCGCTGCGCTACGAGAG
>JAFAYP010000188.1 GCA_019240305.1 Solirubrobacterales bacterium | reverse complement strand
CGTGCCTGAAGCGGAAGGTCCCCGTGGTGTGGGTCAACCGGGGCAAGGAGACGCTCGAGTCGAATCAGAAGAAGCCGGACGCCGAGGCCAAGGACCTGCGCGAGGCGATGAAGATCCTGGGCATCTCATAAGGGGGTGAGCCGGATGCTCAGCCGTGGCGACTGCCGGGCGAGCGGAGCGGTCTCCGTTGACTCCTGGAGCGCAGCGAGCGCGGCCCGGAGCCGGATGCGGTCTCGATGCGGGCCCTGAGTGTCCACGCCGACCTGATCGTCTTTATCAGCCGCTTCTGGCAGACCACGTGCACCGCCGTGCGTGCCGGCGAGGAGGGGTTCGTGATCGACTCGCCGGTCTACCCGGACGAGCTCGAGGCACTCGACGGCGTCCTCAAGCAGGCCGGCTTCCCCGTTTCGGGCCTGCTCGCCACCCATGCCGACTGGGATCACCTGCTCGGGCGGATCGCCTTCCCGGAGGCGTCGCTGGGGTGTGGAGAGAGCACGGCGCGGCGGCTGGCGGCCGAACCGGGGCAGGCGCAGCGCGAGCTGCGCGAGTTCGACGAGGAGCACTACGTCGATGACCGGCCGCCGCTGGCCCTCGGGGGCATCCAGGCGCTCCCCGTCCCGGGAAAGCTCTCGCTCGGCCCCGACGAGCGCGGGCACGAGCTCGAGCTGCATCCGGCCGACGGGCACACGGCCGACGGCGCCGCGGTCTACATCCCGTGGTTGAACGTGCTGGTGTGTGGTGACTACCTCAGTCCGGTGGAGATTCCCTGGATCTCGCCGGGGGGATCGGTCGATGCCTACCTGGCGACGCTCGAGCGTCTGCGCGAGTTGGTCGAGCGCGCGGAGACGGTCGTCCCCGGCCACGGTCGGCCCCAGACGAGGACTCAGGCCCGGGCGATCCTGAACGAGGACATCCGCTATCTGGACGCGCTCGGCTCCGAGGGCGCCGACGCCGCATTGCCAGACGGGCGCCGGACGAGCGCGCAACGGCGCATACATATCGAGAACGTCGAGCGCGTACGGCGCCCGTCCCAGCTCGGATAGACAGAAATTGCCTGCGGTAGCGCCGATCGCTCGGCAAACCCAAGAAAACGCTTACTGTTGGGCAATCGTTAGCAGCCCCTCGACGAGCCGCCAATCGCCGCTCTGCGGGTATTTTCTCGGCTTACGCGGCACCATCGGCCCGATGGCTCCTCGACCACATCAACTTGATCGAAATGATGAACTTGTCCGCATCAGACTCGGGTGAGAGCGTTGGAAGCGTCTGATAGCGCGCTCGAACGGCAACTCCCCTCGTCATCGGCGGGCGCCGCGCCGGGACGGGTCGTCAAACCGCCACTTGTCCCGCTCTCACGCCCTGAGCGCCGCTCCCGGCTGCGAGGAGTGTCGCACGCGCCGGCGTGGCAGTTGACGATCGCGAGTGCGTTCGCGCTGGTGATTCTCGCCAGCACCGCGTGGATCATGATCGATGCGTCACTCGGCCGCTCCATCGAGGTACCTCGCTCACCGTACCTCGCCAGCTGGCTGCGCGGCCTCGCCACCGGTCATTTGACGATCACCGTGTTCGTCGTCTGCCTGCTGGCGTTCAGTGGTGCGTACGGCGGGCTCCTGCCGCTCGCTCGACGGCTGCCCACACGTCCGTTGGTCGCGTTCATCGTCGTGCTCTACGCGCTGGTGTTCATCAGCCCGGTGATCGTGTCCACCGACGTGTTCAGCTACATCGCGTACGCGCGCATGGGCGCCATCCACGGGCTCAATCCATACGTCAGCGTGCCGCTCGCGATCCGGCACGACCCGATCTACCGGTTCGTTGGCGTCGACTGGATCGCCGTACCGAGCGCATACGGCCCCCTGTACACGATCTTCTCCTATCCGTTCGCCCTGCTGGGAGTCATCGGCTCCGTATGGGGGATGAAGGCCGTTTCCCTGTTCGCTTGCGGGGCCGTCGATTGGCTCACGTGGCGCTGCGCGCAGCGGCGCGGCGTCGACCCCAAGCTCGCGCTGATGATCGTCGCCCTGAATCCGCTCGTGGTCATCTACAGCCTCGCGAGCGCACAGAACGACTTCCTGATGGTGGCCTTGACCATGCTGGCGATCCTGCTCACGCTGAACGAGGCACGCGCGGAACTCGCGCGATCCGCGCGCGTCGGGCGCTGGCGCCTCAACACGCGCGAGACCTGGTCTGGCGCACTGCTCGTGGCCGCTGCCCTGGTCAAGGTGTCCGCTGCGGTACCGCTCCCCTTCATGCTGATCCGGCGGCGGCGCTCCTCGAGCCTGGTGGGAGCCCTGGCGGCCGTTGGGGTGGGTGTGGTGGTGGCCTACGCCGTGTTCGGCGTTCACGGCATCAGCCTTCTCTCCGGCGTAAGCCGGGATTCGGCGCTGGTGTCATACGACGGCTTCGCGAGAGAGATCGCGCACATGCTCGGCAAGCCGGGGGTGTTCCCGGTCGACCATTTGCTGCTCAACGTCGCACTCGTGCTCATCGGGGTCTACCTGCTGGCGCGGACCTGGGCCGGCTATGACTGGATCGCCGCATCGGGCTGGGCGCTGCTGGCAACCGCGGTGATGACCACGTGGCTTCAGCCGTGGTACCTGATCTGGCCGTTGCCGCTGGCCACGATCTCGCGCGACCGGCGGCTCTTATGGGGGACGCTGCTCGTCCAATCGCTGTTTGTCATCCATCAGCTCGCGCCGCTGTTCTCGCCCTCATGAGCGCGGTCACCGAGCAACCCGGCATCTCGCCCCCATGGCGTGAGCGGCTCCGCCCGCGCGACGAGGATCACGGCGGCCGCACGCGCGGGTACCGCGTCGAGACCGTGATCCTCGTGCTGGTGGCGCTGATCCTCTCGGTGGCGACGGTTTACGACGTCGTGCGCCAGGTGCACATCAACGATCGCATGCATGCCGACCTCGTGAGCTGGCGAACTATTACCGGCCGGCACGGTACGCACGAGATCATCGAGCAGGACACCAAGACGTACACGACACGCGACGTCGTATGCGGCAGGACGGTGTCGACTCCGGCGGCGCCGGCGTTGGTTTGTCTGATTTTCCAGGGCCCGGTCAAGGCCGGACGTCGCGAGCTCACCGGCGGCTACTTCCTCCTGGAGACCGGGAGGCGCAAGACCCAGGTGGTGGACGTTCCGCGTCACCGCTATGCCTGCTTCGGCGATGC
>JAFAYP010000182.1 GCA_019240305.1 Solirubrobacterales bacterium | reverse complement strand
TGGTCGCGCTGGGGACGGTGACCGCAATCTGGGGGGCGGTCATGTGCTACACGCAGCGACACCTGAAGCGGCTGCTCGCGTTCTCGACGATCAGCCACATCGGGGTGTTCGTGTGCGGGATCGGACTACTGAGCGCGCACGGCCTGGCCGGTGTCGCCACCTGGGTGCTCGGGCACGGGCTGACCAAGGGCGCGCTGTTCATGCTCGTCGGCGTACTGCTCCATCGCTTCGGAACCGTCGACGAGTTCGAGCTGCACGGCCGCGGGCGGGAGGTCCGCGCGGCCGGCGTCCTGTTCGGCATCGGCGGCCTGGCGCTGAGCGCGCTGCCCGGTGTCACGTCGTTCTTCGGCAAGTCCCTGCTCGAGAGCGCCGCGCTGGAAGCGCACGATCCGTGGCTGCCTGCGGTGTTCGTGATCTCCTCGATCCTCACCGGCGGTGCGGTGCTGCGCGTGACCGGCCGCGTCTTCTTTGGCTGGGGGGCGAGCGAGCGCGAGGAGGACGTGCAGGTGGCCGGGCCGGCCCGCGAGGAGGACGAGGAGACCACCTCCCGCGACTACACCCCGCCGCTAATGCTCATCGTTCCGGCCGTGCTGTTGGCCGGCTCGATCGTCCTGGGCCTCATCCCCGGGCTGGTCGGAGGCATCGAGGCCGCCGCTGCCCACTTCCAGGATCACGCCGCGTACGCGCGCTGGGTCCTCCAGGACGCCCCGCCGCATTTCGCTCCCGTGTCCACGAGTCACGTCGAGACGTTCGACTACCTCTACGCGGCGGGCGGGACGCTGGGGGCGCTGGCCCTCGCGGGGGTCACCCTGTTCGCGCCGACCTTGTATCGCCGGCTTCCGGCGGCGCTGATCGATCCGCTCCGCGCCGCCCTGTCCGGCTTGCGCGGGCTGCACAGCGGACACATCGGTGACTACATCGC
Organism: Solirubrobacterales bacterium; assembly: GCA_019240305.1. Taxonomy (GTDB): domain Bacteria; phylum Actinomycetota; class Thermoleophilia; order Solirubrobacterales; family Solirubrobacteraceae; genus Palsa-465. Next base: position 3,703 of record JAFAYP010000182.1, on the reverse strand, counting down.
GTGGTGGACGACGGCGGCGGCCATGCTCGGTGGCGCCTCGCTGCTCCTGCTGACATGAGACGCCAGGCCACAGCTCGCCGGGCCCTCGTCGCGCTGCTGGGCGCGGCGGCGCTCCTCGGCGCCACCGCGGGCTGCGGCGCCACGCCACCGCAGGCGCCGTTCCATCAGGCCAAGAAGCTCGACGCCTCGACCGGCGACATCTCCACCGAGTGTGGACTGACCTATCAGCTCACGGCGTTCGGAGGCGATCACCGCAAGGCCCTGGCCAGCCTGGAACGCCAGGCGATGAACAGCGCGCGCAGCCTGGCCTCGGTGTATCACCGCAACCCGGAATGGATCTACCAGGGCGAGACGCTGCGCCAGGTCGTGCGCGATGCGCTCTCGATGCTCACGGCGTGCGGGCTGACCCGGGCCGAGCGGACCCTGCTCCGGGCGACCTCCTAGTCGGGTGTGATCCCGATTACCAGGAGTTGCACCGGCAATCGGGGAGCCGGTACGTTCGATCGATGACGCGCTCGGAGTGGCGCTGCGCCGGCGCCATGGCGGCCGTGATCGCGGGGCTGCACGTGGTGGGCTTCGGGATCCTGATCCTGGTCGTCGTGCCGCATCACTACGGGCTTGGAGCGGCCGGGACGTTCGCGATCGGCACGGGGATCACCGCCTACACGCTGGGCCTGCGCCATGCGTTCGACGCCGACCACATCGCGGCGATCGACAACACAACCCGCAAGATGATGAGCGAGGGAAAGCGCCCGTTGAGCGTCGGGTTCTTCTTCTCACTCGGGCATTCGACGATCGTGTTCGGACTGGCCTTCCTGCTGGCGATCGGCGTCCGGGCGCTTAGCGGCCCGGTCCAGAACGGCCACTCCACGCTTCACCAGGCGACTGGCGTGGTCGGAACGACGGTGTCCGGGGCCTTCCTCTACGTGATCGCGATCCTCAACGTCCTGATCCTGGTCTCGATCGTCCGGATCTTCTTCCGGATGCGTGCCGGCGCCTACGACGAGGGGGAGCTCGAGGCGGAGCTGAACTCCCGCGGGTTGATGGCTCGCCTGCTCGGCAAGCGGGTCAGCCAGATCCGTGAACCGTGGCAGATGTACCCACTCGGCGTGCTGTTCGGCCTGGGATTCGACACGGCGTCCGAGGTCGCACTGCTTGTGCTCGCCGCCGGCGCCGGCGCGGCCAGGCTTCCCTTCTACGCGATCCTGTGCCTCCCGATCCTGTTCGCCGCCGGGATGTCGCTGCTGGACACGATCGACGGATCGTTCATGAACTTCGCCTACGGCTGGGCGTTCTCACAACCGGTGCGAAAGGTCTACTACAACATCACGATCACCGGGCTGTCGATCGTGGTCGCGCTGTTCATCGGCACGATCGAGCTGGTCGGCCTGCTGAGCGATCGGCTCGGCTTGCGCGGCCAGGTCGCCGATTGGTTTCAGAACTTCAACATGAACACCGCCGGGTTCATCATCGTCGGCATGTTCGTCGTCACCTGGGCGGTCGCGCTGGCGGTCTGGCGGTTTGCCAAGATCGAGGAGAAGTGGACCGCTGGCATGGAGCGCCAGAGCTAGAACGTCGAGCGCAGGGTGCGAGCCAGCGCTCGCGCGCGGTCGGTACCGCGTCGCCCGGCCCACGGGTGCGGCCCGGAGGCCCACGGGTGCCAGCCGAGCGTGCCGTAATGCTCGCGCACGAGTGCCTTGAGTTCGCCGCGATGATCGCCGCAGGCGTACCGCTGGGGGCCGTACATGCCTCGCCCGTGCCATGTGAGCCATCGGCCCGGCTCGGCATCCACGTACTCGCCGTGGCGCAGATCGAGAAGCTGGCGTTCGAGCGCGACCTGCGTCGCCAGGTCCGGGCGAGCCCCGCAGATCTCACACTTGAACACGACCGTGACCGGCATCTAGCCCCGTCGGATCGCGTGCTGGCGCAAGCGCCGGAGAACCGGGCCGTAGGTGAACCGGACGGTCCTCGCCGCGAGCAGCCCGAACCGATCCGGCGCCATGAACGGCATGAACTTGTCCGGGAACGCGGGCATCGTGCAGCCGATGCAGATTCCGCCCACGTTCGGGCAGCCACCGACGCCGTTCACCCAGCCCCGAATCGGCACGTTGCAGCTGGCCACGGGGCCTTTGCACCCGAGCCTGACCAGGCAACCGCGATGATCGCCCGGGGTCCGGGCGAACTCGCCCTGTTCGGCAAAGCCGGCCCGGCCGCAGCCCTGCTGCACGGTGCGCCCGAACAGCCGCGCCGGGCGGCCGTTCTCGTCCAGCTCGATCATCGGGCCTGCGCCGGCGAGGTGCAGCCCGAGCTGAAGCAGCGTCTCCGTGACGTTGTCGGGCTGGACCGGGCAACCGGGTAGGTTCACGATCGGAACGCCTCGGCGCGAGGTCCAGCCTGCGCCCAGGTAGTCGCTGAGTCCCATCGCTCCGGTCGGATTGCCCCGCATCGCTGGGATCCCGCCGAATGCCGCGCACGTGCCGAGGGCCAGCACCACGTCGGCGTGCGGCGCGAGCCGGTCGATCCAGCGGCATGTGGATATCGGCTCGGCGGTGGCCGGATCCAAGCCGAACGCTGCCCAGTGGCCGTCGCCGGCGATCTGCTCATTCGCGACCGAGCCCTCGAGCACGAGGATGAACCGCTCGAGCTTGCCGGCGGCCGCGTCGAAGAACACCCGCATGAACTCATCGCCGTTCTCATAGGCCAGCACCGGGTTGTGGACGATCATCGGCGGCATCCCGGGAAAGCAGCCGCGCAGCAGGTCCTCGAGGCTTGGATTCCTGGCGGCAGTCATCGCGATCGAGTCCCCATCGCACCCGAGCCCGGTGGTCATCCACAGCACGCTGACAGGATCACCGCCCGTGTCGGCTGCCGTGGGAGCGTCGATTCGGGACGCCGGCATGCCCTCCTATACCCGCGCCCGGTGCGCTCGATCAGGCGCTCCGCGGCGCACCGCATGCTCGACCATGGCCACCGAGGATCCGACGAGGGACCCGAGCTGGTCTCCGAGGCTGCCATGCAGCCGCAGGTCGTCCGCATGGCCGGTGACCAGGCCCGCCTGGGCCAGGCGCTTGAGCGCATGCGAGATCGAGGGGCGCTCGGCGGACACCAGCTGCCCCAGCAGGCGATGGGTGAGCGGCAGGCTTAGCCTCACCCCCCCGGAGTCGGCTCGGCCCCACCGGGCGGAAAGGTGCCAGAGAAGGAGGACGAGGCGCACTTCGAGGCGGGGCTGAGACGAGATCGCCCGCAGCACGTCCAGCTCGGCGGCCCGGCTGCAGGCCCGGCGCAGCAATGCACGGCTCAGCTGCGGGAAGGGGCGGACCCGCTCGGCGAAGTCGGCGTCCAGCACGGCGATCTTGGTCGGCCACAGTACCCGCCAGTGACAGGTTCGCTCGAGCAGATCGTCGGTGATCAGGTGGGAGGCCTGGAGCAGATCGCCGGCGCCGACCAGCTCGGCCGCGATCCGGTCACCGGTGCAGGTCTCGAACACGACCAACCCGTCGAGCACGAGCAGGCCCGGGCCCTGCCGGGCCAGGTCGAACCACGGGCTCAGTTCGCACTCCCCGACCGGGAACTGGACTACCTTTGCCGTGGCCAGCTGCCGGGCGGCGATGCGACCGCGAAGGTCCAGCTCCTGGCCGAGCCCAGCGTCGGCGTCGAGCACATAGATGTAGAGCGGACTCGACCGCGGTGAATCCGAACCCGC
>JAFAYP010000116.1 GCA_019240305.1 Solirubrobacterales bacterium | reverse complement strand
ATTCGTCGACATCAGCGCCCTCGGCGTCGAGCGCTTCTACGCCGCCGCGCATCGGCCGGAGTACAACATCGTCTAGAAGAGATGAGCTTCTCCGCGCCACAACGAGAGCTGTCGGTGTCCTCGACCGAGGAGCTGCGCGAGCGGGCGGGCCGGTGCCTCGAGCGGTGTGGAGCGACCCTGTCGCCCGGAAACGGGCCGCGGGTCGCGGCCCGCTCGCCGATCACCGGCGAGGACCTGTTCGAGGTCCCGGCTGCGGACCCCGCCCGGGTCCAAGACGCGATCGCGGCGGCCAGGTCGGGGTTCATGGCCTGGCGGGCAGTTCCGGCGCCGGTCCGCGGTGCCCTGGTCAAGCGCTTCGGCGCGCTGGTCGCGGAGCACAAGGCCGACGTCGCCGAGCTGATCACGATCGAGGCCGGCAAGATCCCCTCCGAGGCGCTGGGCGAGGTCCAGGAGGTGATCGACATCTGCGACTTCGCGCTCGGCCTCTCGCGCCAGCTCGATGGCCGCACGATGCCCTCAGAGCGGCCGCGTCACCGCCTGATGGAGACCTGGCATCCGCTCGGCGTGGTGGCGGTGATCTCCGCCTTCAACTTCCCGGCCGCGGTGTGGTCCTGGAACGCGGCGGTTGCGCTGGTCTGCGGCGACGCCGTCGTGTGGAAGCCGTCCCCGCTCACGCCGTTGACCTCGATGGCCTGCGCCGCCCTGCTGGACCGCGCCGGCGCCGAATGCGGGGCGCCGGATGGTTTGCATCAGCTCGTGGTCGCGGGCACGGACGGCGGCCAGGTCCTGGTCGACAGCCCCGACGTCGCGCTGGTCAGCGCCACCGGCTCGGAGCGTATGGGCGCCGAGGTTGGCCCGCGCGTCGCCGCTCGGCTCGGTCGCCTCCTGCTCGAGCTCGGCGGCAACAACGCCGCCCTCGTGGCGCCGTCGGCCGACCTCGAGCTTGCCGCACGGGGCATCGTCTTCGCCGCGGCCGGTACGGCCGGCCAGCGCTGCACGACCATGCGGCGGCTGATCGCCCACGACGATGTGGTCGACGAGCTCGCCGGGCGTCTGAGCGACGTGTTCGGCCGCCTGCCGATCGGCGACCCCTTCGCCGAGGGCACGCTGCTCGGTCCACTGATCAGCGGACGCGCGTACCGGGCGATGGTCGAGGCGCTCTCGGACGCTCGCGAGCAGGGCGGTGAGGTATTGGCCGGCGGCGGCCGCCGCGAGGCGGCGGGCTACCCGGAGGCCTACTACGTGGAGCCGACCCTCGTTCGCATGCCGGCGCAGACCGAGCTGGTCCGGCGCGAGACGTTCGCGCCGATCCTCTACGTGATGAGCTACGGGGAGTTCGACGAGGCGATCGCGCTGCACAACGGCGTGCCTCAGGGCCTGTCGTCGAGCATCTTCACCCGCGACCAGCGGGAAGCCGAACGGTTCATGGCCGCCGACGGCTCCGATTGCGGGATCGTCAACGTCAACATCGGCACCTCGGGCGCGGAGATCGGCGGGGCCTTCGGCGGCGAGAAGTCCACCGGCGGCGGCCGCGAGTCCGGGTCCGACGCGTGGCGCGCGTACATGCGCCGCGCGACCAACACGATCAACTACTCCGACGAGCTGCCGCTCGCGCAGGGCGTGGAGTTCGGCTAGGGCTTGATGGTGACCGGCAAAGCCGCAGCGGAGCAGCGCCTACGCGACCTCGCGGTGCTGCGCCGCGTCCGCGACCGGATCGATCGCGAGTACGCACAGCCGCTCGACGTCGAGGCGCTCGCGCGCGACGCGAACATGTCGGCTGGGCACTTCAGCCGTGAGTTCCGGCAGGCCTATGGCGAGTCGCCATATAGCTACCTGATGACGCGGCGCATCGAGCGAGCGATGGCGCTGCTGCGGCGCGGCGACATGAACGTCACCGAGGTCTGCTTCGAAGTCGGCTGCGCATCGCTTGGCACGTTCAGCACCCGCTTCGCCGAACTGGTCGGCATGTCGCCGAGCACGTACCGGCGCCAGGCCGCGGGCGCCACGGTGGGCATGGCCCCGTGCGTGGCCAAACAGGTGACCAAACCGGTCAGGAATCGAGAAGCGCGGTCGACGAGCCGCGCCTAGCATGGCCCCATGGACATCACGATTCATTCGACGATGCTCCCGCACGACGACCCCGACGCGTCGCTGGCCTTCTATCGCGACGCCCTCGGATTCGAGGTCCGCAACGACGTCGAGTACGGCGGGATGCACTGGATCACGGTCGGCCCCGCCAACCAACCCGGCACGTCGATCGTCCTCTACCCGCCGCAGGCAACCCCCGGGGTGACCGACGACGAGCGCCGAACCATTGCCGAGATGATGGCCAAGGGCACCTTCGCCTCGATCAACCTGGCCACCAAGGACCTCGACGACCTCTTCGATCGCCTCCAGGCCAGCGCCGAGATCGTTCAGGAACCGACCGAGCAGCCTTACGGCATCCGCGATTGCGCGGTCCGCGATCCCGCGGGCAACCTGGTCCGAATCCAAGAAGTGCGCTGAGCCGCCGAGGCGATCGCAGCATCGCAGGCCATGACGGGACCGCCGTCCGGCTCGCCACAACCGTACACACCCCGGGGCCGTCGCGCCCCACGAGCAAAGGAGAGACCATGACTGCAGAGTCCACTCAGGGAATCAAGATCGTGCTTCATCCCGTATCCGATCTGGACAGCGCCAAGACGGTGTACACCGCCCTGCTCGGCCTGGCGCCGCAGGCCGACTCGCCCTACTACGTCGGGTTCGACACCGGTGCTCAGCACATCGGGCTCGTGCCCGGCGGCGGTCCGCAGGGCCTGACCTCACCGGTGGCCTACTGGGAGGTGGCGGACATCGAGGCGAAGCTCGCCGAGGTAACCGGCGCGGGCGCGACCGTGAAGGATTCCCCGCGCGATGTCGGCGGCGGCCGCCTGGTGGCCACCTTCACCGACCCCGACGGCAACGTCCTCGGGCTGGTCCAGGATCCTCAGTGAGGACCGGCCACGCGTGAGTGCCCGCGGGTACAGGGTGCTGCTGCGAGACCCGCGGGCCGGGCGACTGCTCTCGGGCCTGGGCGTCTGCTCGCTCGGCGACGGGATGAGCACCGTGACGATCGCGTGGCTCGCGGTCCGCACCGCCCCGTCCGGGCAGGTCGGCCTGTTCGTCGGTCTCGCGGTCTCGGCCTACGCTCTGCCGGGCGCGGTGGGAGCACTCGTGCTCGGCTCCTATCTTCGCCACCGTGCGGCGCGCTCGCTGGTGCTCGCCAATTGCCTGCTTCGCGCGGGGTTCCTGGGCGCGGTCGTCGTCCTGGTGGTGATCGGGGCGCTGTCGCCCGTCGCCTATATCGCGTTGCTCGCCGGCTCCTCATTGCTGACCAGCTGGGGGAGCGCGGGCCAGTACACGATGCTCGCGCAGGTTGGAGGAGAGAACGGACGTCTTGCCGCCAACTCGCTGGCCAGCGCGCAGGTGTCGCTCGCCACGATCGTGGGTCCGGCGATCGCCGGGCTGTTGCTGGCGCGGACCGCCCCCGCGTGGCTGCTTGCCGTCGACGCCGCCACGTTCGCGTTCCTCGGCGCCCAGGCCTGGCGTACCCGCATCGACAGACCGGCGAACGAGCGGTCGGTCGATGGCGGCGCGGCCGAGTCTGGATTCCGGTTGCTGCGCCGAAACGACCTCCTCGGCCTGATCGCCCTCACCTGGCTGTTCTTCTTTCTCTACGGTCCGGTCGAGGACGCCCTGCCGGTCTACGTCGGGCACGATCTGCACGCCGATGCCGCGCTGCTCGGCGCCTACTGGGCGAGCTTTGGCGTCGGAGCGTTGATCTCGACCCTCCTCGTGGGCGCGCTCGGGCGTCCTGCCTCGCGTCGGGTCATCCTGGCGATCGTCCTCGGGTGGGGTGCCTGCCTGGTTCCCTTTGCGTTCGCGCCGGCGGCCGTGACGCTTGTCTGCTTCGCGCTCGGGGGGCTCGTCTACGGTCCGTTCATCCCACTCACTTACGCGCTCTTCCAGGCGATCACCACCACCGCGAACCTGCCGAGCGTTCTCGCGGCGCGCAATGCGATGCTCGTGTTCGCCGCCCCGCTGGGCATGGCGCTCGGCGGCCCGGTGGTCGCCGGTCTCGGCGCCGGGCGGACGCTCGCCGCGTCCGGAGCCGCGACCGTTCTCCTGGCCGCCGTCGCCACGGTCTGCTGGCGGCCGAGCCCGCGCTCAGGCGTCGCTCGCTGGCGGCCCGTCTTGGACGCACGATGACCTTGCACCTGTTCGCGGGCCTGCGAGTGCGGGACTTCGAAGCCGCCCGGCCATGGTATGAGCGGCTCTTGGGTGAGCCCACGTTCTTTCCCCACGCCACCGAGGCGGTGTGGACGCTGGCCGAGGAGCGCTCGATCTACATCGTCGAGCACGCCGAAGGTGCCGGGCGCTCGGTGGTGACCATCTTCCTCGACGAACTCGATGCCAGGGTGGCCGAGATCGCGTCCCGCGGCCTGGCGCCGGACGAGCGCGAGACCTACGCGAGCGGCGCACGCAAGGCGATTTACCGCGATCCCGACGGCAACGAAGTCGGCTTCGCCGGCGCTCCGCTCGAGGGCGGCTCACCGACCTGAGGGCCACTGATGTAACCGCCGTCGGTCGCGGGGTTGTTGTGGGCGATGACTCCTCCCTTCGTCAAGGTGGCTCGCGCCCGTCTGCACGGGCGGCTGTGGCCGGTTGCGCAGACCGCCCTGGCCGCG
>JAFAYP010000075.1 GCA_019240305.1 Solirubrobacterales bacterium | reverse complement strand
CAGCTGTCGCTGGCCATCGGCCGCGAGGGTCAGAACGCGCGGCTGGCCGCCCGGCTGACCGGATGGCGGATCGACATCCGCTCGGAGACCGAGTTCGCCGCCGAGGAGGCGCAGCACGGCTACGAGGAGGAGGAGACCTCGGGGCGCTGTCACGCGATCCTCTCCAACGGCCGGCGCTGCCCGAATGCCGCCCTGCCGGGTTCGCGCTATTGCGGGATCGAGGCCCACCAGGCACTCGAGGGCAAGGACACCGATCAGGTCCAGGCGGCATCGTAGGCTGGCCAGGCAGAGGACCTACACTGAGATATAGATGAGCAAGCGCGTACACGAGATCGCCAAGGAGCGTGGACTTGCGCCCAAGGACCTGCTCGAGCGACTCCAGGCGGCGGGCCTGAAGGTCAAGGCCGTGTCTTCCTCCGTCGACGAGGCGGCCGCGCTGCGCGTGCTCGGCAACGGCGGCGGTGACGGCGCCGGCAACCCGCAGGCTGCCGCACCGAGGCCCCCGGCCAAGCCGCAGCGCTCCGAGCAGCGCGGCGACGGCGCCCCCAGACGCGCGGAGGAGCGTCAGCCCCGTGCGCAGGCTCGCTCCGAGGCTCCGGCCGCTCGCGCCGAGGCCCCGGCGGCTCGCGCCGATGCTCCCGCGCGCGCCGAGGCGCCGGCGACCGGACAGGCGGCTCCCGCTTCCCAGTCAGACGCTCCGGCACGGCCCGCGGGCGACGCGCCACCGCGCCGCAGCGACGGCGGTGAGGGCGGCCACAAGCGCCCCACGCGCGACTCTCTGCAGGGCGAGCGCGCCCCCGGCAACGCCGGCGGGCGGCGCCGCGTGGTGATCGATTCACAGGCTTCGCGTCGCGCGACGACCGGCGGCGGCCCCCCGCAGTCAAACCAGCCGCCGCGCCGCCAGCGGCGCGGGCGCCGCCGCCGGGGCGTGTACGACGAGGAAGCGGAGTCGCGTCCCTCGACGCAGACCGCGCTCGCCGAGCCCGACGCCGTCCGCATCCCGAGCGGCTCGACGGTCAAGGACGTGGCCGAGTACCTCGACGTACCGGTCCCCGAGATCATGAAGAAGCTGATGGCGCTGGGCGAGATGAAGACCCTCACCCAGACCCTGTCCGACGACTCCGTTCAGGTGCTCGCCGCCGAGCTCGGCAAGGACATCGAGGTCACCCACTCCGACGATGAGACCCCGACCGAGCCCGTGTTCGACGACGCCGAGGAGACGCTGGTCGAGCGTCCGCCAGTAGTCACGATCATGGGTCACGTCGACCACGGCAAGACCTCGCTGCTCGATGCGATCCGCTCCACGCACGTGGCGGCCGGCGAGGCCGGCGGCATCACCCAGCACATCGGCGCCTACCAGGTGAACAGCGACGGCAAGACGATCACGTTCCTCGACACTCCCGGCCACGAGGCGTTCACCGCCATGCGGGCCCGTGGTGCGAAGGTGACAGATATCGCGGTGATCGTGGTCGCCGCCGACGACGGCGTCAAGCCCCAGACCCAGGAGGCGGTCGATCACGCCAAGGAGGCCGGGGTGCCGATGCTGGTCGCGGTCAACAAGATCGACAAGGAGGGCGCGCAGCCCGATCGGGTGCGCTCCGAGATGTCCCAGCTCGGCCTCCAGCCGGTCGAGTGGGGTGGCGACACCGAGTTCGTCAACGTGTCGGCCAAGACCCGCGATGGACTGGATGACCTGCTCGAGACGATCCTGGTCATGGCCGAGGTCGAGGAGCTGCGTGCCAATCCCGACGCGCCCGCTTCCGGGTCCGTGATCGAGTCAAAGCTCGACCCGGGCCGGGGGCCGGTGGTCACGATCCTGATCGGGCGCGGCACGCTCGAGGTGGGCGACTCGCTGGTCGCCGGCGCCCATTGGGGTCGGGTCCGGGCGATGAACGACTTCACGGGTCAGCGGATCGGCCAGGCCCTCCCGGGCGAGCCGGTCGAGGTGCTCGGTTTCGACGGGGTGCCCGAGGCCGGCGAGCACGTGCGCGCGGTCGAGAACGAGCGGCGTGCCCGTCAGCTGGCCACCGAGCGCGCGACGCGGCTGAAGGCCGAGGCCCTGGCCCGGCGCGGCGGCAAGAAGGTCTCGCTCGAGGACATCTTCAAGTCCGGTGTGCAGGAGCTCGGCCTGGTCCTCAAGGCCGACGTCGCCGGTTCGCTCGAGGCCATCGAGGACGAGATCGCCAAGCTCCCGCAGGACGAGGTGTCGGTCAACGTGATCCGCGGCGCGGTGGGCGGCGTGACCGAGTCCGATGTGATGCTGGCCGCCGCTTCGGACGCGGTCATCCTGGCCTTCAACGTCAGGCCGGTCGGGGACGCGCGCGCCGTGGCCGAGCGCGAGGGCGTCGAGATCCGCCACTACTCGGTGATCTACCGCGCGATCGAGGAGCTGCGCGACGCGATGCAGGGCATGCTGGCCCCCGAGGAGGTCGAGGATACGCTCGGCACCGTCGAGGTCCGCCAGATCTTCCGGGCTTCCCGCGTGGGCACGATTGCCGGCTGCCACGTGACCGACGGTCGCGTGACCCGCGGCTCGAAGGTTCGCCTGGTCCGCGACGGCACCGTCATCTACGACGGCGAGATCCAGAGCCTCCGGCGCTTCAACGAAGACGTGCGCGAGGTCGCCACCGGCTACGACTGCGGCGTCGTGCTGCGGGACTTCGCGGACATCAAGGAAGGCGACGTGCTCGAGGCCTACGCCACCCGCCAGGTCGAACGCGAGCTGGTCTAGTGCCCGACCCGCGACAGATCCGGTAGTGCCCCGGGGTGCAGGGCGGTGTCGGGCAGCGGCTTCGTCGCGGTGCTGGTCATCGACCTGCACTTTCCCGACGCCGGCAGCCTGAAGAGCAAGCGCAAGGAGCTGTCCTCGATCAAGGCGCAGCTGCACGGTCGGCTGGGGGCGGCGGTGGCCGAGGTCGACCACCAGGACCTGTGGCAGCGAGCCCGGTTGACCGCCGCACTGACCGGCGGCTCGCTTGCCGTGCTGGCCGCGACGGCGGACAACGTGGAGCGCTGGCTCGACGCGCGCTGGCCGGAGCACGTCTCGGTCCAGCGGATCGTCGCCTCCGTCGAGGACCTGGCGGAGTGGTCGTGAACAGCCTCATGCCACGATCGCGGGGGACTGAGTAGGATGAGCGCAGGCCGGATGCGCCGAGTCGACGAGGCCGTCCGGGCTGTCCTCAGCGACGCGATCGCCAAGGATCTGCTGGATCCTCGCGTAGGCTTCGTGACCGTGACCGCCGTGAATACCAGTCCCGACCTGCGCCACGCGCGGGTTTACGTGAGCGTCCTCGGCGACGAGCAGGCGCGCTCCGAGACGCTCGAGGGGCTGCGCTCCGCGCACGGCTTTCTCCAGGGTCGCGTGGCCGCCGAGTTGACGCTCAAGCACACGCCGACGCTCACGTTCGAATACGACGAATCGGTCGATCGCGGGATGCGGATCACGCGCCTGATCGATCAGGGCGGGCGGGGACCGAATTAGATGGGTGAGAACGGTGGGGGGCCGGCTACTCGAGACGAGGTCCTGAACGAGCTCCGGTCGGCCGAGAAGCTAATCGTCGTCACCCACGAGAATCTCGACGGGGACGCGCTTGGGTCGCTGGTCGCCATGCAGGACATCCTGGTCGCGCAGGGCCACGACAGCCTGATGTTCATCGACACGACCGAGTTCCCGCTGCCCCAGGAGTACCGCTTCTTCTCGCTCTCGGGCATGGTCAGCGTGCCGCCCGAGGACCTCGACCAGCGGACGCTCGTGTTCCTGGACTGCGGCAACCTGGAACGCAACCCGGCTGAGGCGTTCCGCGCTCCCGGGCGTCACATCGTCAACATCGACCACCATCACGACAACACCCGGTTCGGGACGGTCAACTACGTGCTGCCCGAGGCGTCCTGCACAGCCGAGATCGTGTGGGACCTCATGCACGGTCTGGGCATGAAGGCCACGCCGAACATCGCCGAAGCGCTCTACGTCGGGCTGATCACCGACACCGGCCGCTTCATGTACGAGAACACCGGGCCCCGTGCGCACCAGATGGCGGCCGACCTGATCGAGTCCGGAGTGGACGTGCACGAGATCTACCGGCGCGTGTACGAGGGGGTGCCGTACGGAAAGCTCGCCCTGCTGGCCCGCGGTCTCTCGAAGATCGCCCGCTACGACGACGGCCGGCTCACCGTGACCGAGCTCGACGCCAACGACTTCGCCGAGTCCGCCGCCGAGGAGAGCTATTCGGAGGGCGTGATCGATCATCTGCGCGCGGTGGAGGGGACCGCGGTCGCCGCCCTGATCCGCGAGCGGATCTCCGACAACGGCGGGCCGCCGCGCAAGGTCTCGCTACGGGCCAGCGACGAGCGCGTCGACGTCTCGGCGATCGCCCGTGCCCAGGGCGGGGGCGGTCACCGTCAGGCTGCCGGCTTCTCGACCGCAATGGGACGCGACGAGCTGGTCGCCTTCCTGCGGGCGCAGGTGGCCGAGCAGCTACCCCAGTGAGCGACGGCGTCATCCTCTACGACAAGCCGGCCGGGGTCACCTCACACGATGTCGTGGCCGGCGTGCGCCGCAGGTTGGGGGGGCGCAGACGCGGTTCGGGACGCCTGAGGGTGGGTCACGCCGGCACGCTCGACCCGTTCGCCACCGGGCTGTTGCTGGTGCTGGTCGGCCGCGCCACCCGGGTCCAGCGCTTCCTGATGGCCCTCCCCAAGACCTATGAGGCGACGGCGCGGTTCGGGGCGGTCTCGAGCACCGGCGACCCCGACGGGGAGCTGACGTTCACGGGCGTCGTCCCGCAGGGGGATCTGGCGCTGCCGAGCGGCCGCCTACGCCAGCGCCCGCCGGCGTATTCCGCGGTCAAGGTGCGGGGGCGGCGAGCCTACGCGCTGGCCCGGGCCGGGGAGCAGGTCGAGCTGGCCGAGCGGGAGGTCACCGTGTACCGCTACGAGGAGCGCTGGCGTCGCGGCGAGAGGCGCGCGTTCGAGATCGAATGCTCATCGGGCACCTACGTCCGGACCCTGATCGCCGAGCTGGGCGACGCGTACTGCGAGGAGCTTCGCCGGACCGCGATCGGACCCTTCGCGGTCAGCGACGCCGATCCAGAGCGGATCCTCGCCCTCCAGGACGCGCTGAGCTTCATCCCCGAGGTCCGCCTCGACCCGCAGCGGGCCGAGCGCGTCGCGCACGGCGCTCCCGTGCCGAGCTCGGCCGCTGCACCGGGCCCGATCGTGCGGCTGACCGACGCGGGCGGGCTGATCGCCCTGGCCGAGCCGCACCCCGACGGGCTGCTGCGCCCGGTCGTCGGGCTGCGCGGATAACCGGATCGCCATTAGCCTTCCCCGCCGATGCGGATCACGATGCTCTCCAAGGTCAGCCGGCGGCCGCGGCGAGTGGCAGTCGGCGACTTCGACGGCGTTCACCTGGGCCATCGCGAGGTGATCCGCGGAAACGACACCGTGCTCACGTTCGAGCCCCACCCCCGGAGCGTGGTTCGCCCCGAGGCCGCGCCGAAGCTGCTGACCAGCCTCGAGGTCAAGGCCGAGCTGATCGGCGCCCTGGGGATCGACGAGCTCGTGGTGATTCCGTTCGACCAGGGGTTCGCCCATCAGAGCCCCCAGGAGTTCATCGACCACATCCTGGTCGAGCGGCTGCAGGCCAGTCGGGTATCGGTGGGGGAGAATTTCCGCTTCGGGCACCTGGCGGCCGGCGATCCGGGGCTCCTGGCCGCGGACGGCCGGTTCGAGACCCGGGTCGTGCCACTGGTGGAGGTCGAGGGCGAGATCGTCTCCTCGAGCCACATCCGCGGCCTGGTCTCGGCCGGCGACGTCGAGCTCGCCGCCCGCTT
>JAFAYP010000594.1 GCA_019240305.1 Solirubrobacterales bacterium | reverse complement strand
CGAACCTGACCAGCTACAACAACAACGTCACCGACGGCACCGGCTGGTCCCAGGCCGCCAACACCTCGCTGACCAACATCACCAATGCCGTGCAGCGCGTCCGCGAGCTGACCGTCGAGGCGGCCAACGGGACTCAGACCACCGCCGACATGCAGGCTTCGGCGGCCGAGGTCAACCAGCTGATCGACGAGATCAAGCAGGAGGGCAACGCGCAGTACAACGGCCAGTACATCTTCTCGGGCTCGGCCACGACCACCGCCCCATACCAGTCGGGCTCGGGCGACGCCTACGCCGGCAACACGGGCCAGGTGACCCGGGAGATCGCCCCGAACACCCCTTTGACCGTCAACGCCGATCTGTCCTCGGTGCTCGGCAGCGGCCAGACCACGCCGGGGCAGCCGGCCGGTGACGGCAAGCTGTTGAACACGCTGCGCAACATCGCCGACGACATGCAGTCGGGCAACTCGAGCGCGCTGAGCGGCTCGGACCTGTCGCAGCTCGACACCAACTTCAACTCGCTGAACGGGCTCATCGCCAACATGGGCGCGACCCAGGAGCGCCTCACGCTGGCCTCCTCGCGCATCCAGGCTCTCCAGACCAGCGACGCCTCGGCTCTGTCGAGCACCCAGGACGCCGACATGGCTCAGACCGAGGTCAACTTCTCGACCGAGCAGGCGGCCCTGACCGCGGCGCTGCAAGCCGGCGCCCACATCGTGCAGCAGTCGCTGATGAACTTCCTCAGCAGCTAGAGTTCGCCGCCCTGGTGTCGTCGCTCACGATCGATAGCTCGCGCTTCGGGCAACTAGAGATCGACTCGGCCGCCGTGCTCGAGTTCCCAGAGGGCCTGATCGGGCTGGCCGGGTCTCGGTACGCGCTGCTGGCCGACGACCCCGAGGCGCCGTTCATCTGGCTGCAGTCGCTCGAGGACGCATCGCTCGCGCTGCCGGTGACCAATCCGCACCGGTTCTTCGCTGACTTCGCCGTGGAGGTGGTCGACGAGGACGTCGAGCGCCTCGGGCTCGACGGCTCGAGCGCCATGGACGTCTACGTCACCGTGCGTGCTGCGCCGGCGGTGGAGGAGTTCACCGCCAACCTCAAGGCGCCGATCCTGGTCCGCGCCGGTCAGGCCTGGCAGGTGATCAACCAGGCGCCCGGATGCGAGCTGCGTGTGCCGTTGTTCGCCTCCTCCGAGACCAGCGGCGCGGCGACCGCCGGCGGGAATGCTGAGAATTAGCCGCCGCGCCGGCGAGCGCATCATGCTCGGGGACGACGTCGTGATCGAGGTCCTCGAGGTCCGTGGCCAGACCGTGCGGATCGGGATCGATGCCCCCCGGGCGATCCCGGTCTACCGCGAGGAGATCTGGCTCGAGGTCAAGAAGGAAAACCAGGCCGCCGCCGAGGCGGCGGCCAGTGCCGAGCTGCCCGACGTGAGCGGGCGGCTCGGCCCCTAGGCAACTTCTGAGAACAGCTGCTCGTCGACCTCGAGCTCGGCGCGCAGCTTCTTGGTGATCTGCCCGTGGATCTGGCAGACGCGGCTCTCGGTGACGCCGAGGATCTCGCCGATCTCGCGCAGCGTGAGGTTGTAGACGTAGAGGAGGACGGCCACCTTGCGCTCGCGCTCGGGGAGCCGCTCGAAGGCCTGGCGGAAGCGAGCCTTGGCATCCGAGCGCATGGCCGCATGCTCGGGATCGCACTCGCGATCCTCGGAGTGCAGGGTGTCGATCCGCTCGATCGTGGTGTCGTCCTCGGCCAGAACGACGGTGTTCAGTGAGCCCACGTGGGAGCGCGCGATCTCGTCCTGACGGGTGATCAGATCGGTGGTGGAGATGCCGAGCGACTCGCTCAGCTCCTCGCGGGTGGGCTTGCGCCCGTACAGGCCGACGAACTGCTCGTTGGCCTTGTTGATGTCACGATCCCAGCGGCGCAGGGAGCGGGGAGCCCAGTCGTTGCGACGCAGCTCGTCGAGCACCGCGCCGTGGATCCGGGTCCACGCGAACTGCTCGAGCGTGGCGCCCTTGGCGGGGTCGTAGCGATCGATCGACCGGATCAGTGCCTCCAGGCCGCACGAGATGAAGTCATCCACCTCACAGCGGGCCGGGATCTCCCGGGCCTTCTTGTAGACGATGTACTTCACCATGGGGGCGAAGGTGAGGACCAGGCGGTCACGAATGCGCGCGTCGCCGGTCTGCTTGTACTGCTGCCACAGCTCAAGCGTCTCCTGCGCCGACATTCGGCCGGGCTTGTCCTTGGCTTTCCGCATTACAGGACTCCGTATTCTCGAGGGAAGTTCGCCGCCGGACTCAAGTTCCGGCTTGCGAGACTGACATCGGCGCGTGGGCCCAGACCTTCATCCGCGGTGTCCCGCAACCGGATCCGTAGTAACCCGCAACGTGGCCTCCAATCCCTCACGAATCCTCCTGCTCAGGGGCATCAACCTCGGTTCGCGCAAGCGCGTGTCGATGCCTGACCTGCGTGAGGTGTTGACTGAGGCGGGCTTCAAGGACGTGCGGACCTACGTGCAGAGCGGCAACGTGGTGCTCGGGAGTCGGGCGGCGCCGGCCAAGGTCGGAGCCCAGGCCGAGCGGCTGATCGCCGAGCGCTTCGGGTTCGACGTCGACGTGATCGTGCGCACCGCCGAGGAGCTCGCCGAGGTGGTGGAGCGCAATCCCCTGGCCGACGTGGCATCGGATCCCAAGCGCTACCAGGTCAGCTTCCTGGACGGCGAGCCCGATCCGGCTGCGCTTGAGCGCATCACGGCGGCCGCGACCGAGTCCGAGCGGCTGGTGGCGATCGGTCGCGAGCTGTACGCGTGGCACCCTGATGGCATCGCCCGCTCGAAGTTGTCGGCCAAGCTGGCCGGCAGCGGGCTCGGCGTACGGGCGACCGCGCGCAACTGGGCGACGGTGACCACGCTGCTTCAGATGGCGCAGAACCCGTGAAGATGCGCCGCTACACGGTCGCCGACGTGTTCACCGACACCCCGCTTGAGGGCAACCCGGTGGCCGTGTTCACCGACGCCTCCGGGCTGTCCGGCGAGGTCATGCAGCGGGCGGCGCGGGAGCTCAACCTGTCCGAGAGCGTGTTCATCTTCCGCTCGGACGGGCCGCATGCCCACCTTCGGGTGCGGATCTTCACGCCGTCGACCGAGCTGCCGTTCGCCGGGCATCCGGTGCTCGGGGCGGCGTTCGTGGTCGGGCGGGCGATGGGCTCGCCGGTGGTGCGCCTCGAGTGCGGACTCGGCGTGGTGCCGGTCACGCTGATGCGCCCGGACGGGGGCGGCGAGCCTGTCTACGGCGAGATGGAGCAGCCGATCCCGTCGATCGAGCCCTTCCCGGCGGCCGACGAACTGCTGGCGGCGCTCGGCGTGGGGCGGGATCGCGATGGGCTGCTGCCGATCGAGGCCTACCGGAACGGCCCGGCGCACGTGTATGTCGAGCTGGCCGACGAGGACGCGGTGGCGGCGCTGCGACCCGACATCGGCGCGCTCGAGCGCCTCGGGACCTACGGGATCAGTTGCTTTGCCGGCTCCGGCGAGCACTTCAAGACGCGCATGTTCGGGCCGGCGCTCGGGGTGGTCGAGGATCCGGCCACCGGCTCGGCGGCCGGGCCGCTCGCCGTGCACCTGGCGCGGCACGGCCGCCTGGCGTTCGGGACCGAGATCGAGATCGTCCAGGGGGTCGAGATCGGCCGGCGCTCGGTGCTGCGGGCGCGCGTGGACGGCTCACCGGACGCGATCGAGCGCGTG
>JAFAYP010000567.1 GCA_019240305.1 Solirubrobacterales bacterium | reverse complement strand
TCGTGCAGGTCGCGCTCGATCCGGCGCCGGGTCTCATCGGCGCTGGCAACCACCCGGGCGCGCGATGCCGTCAGCTCGGCCCGCGCCTCGGCGTTCGCGATCGCCGTGGCGATGAGCTCGATGAAGTCGGCCATCCGCCTCTCGCTCTCCATGGGGAAGCTCTCCGCCGTGGTTCCAATCCCGAGTGCTCCCCATAGGGAGCCCTCAACCACGATCGGCGCTGCGATCGACGAGCGGATTCCCATGCTGCGGATGACGTCGACAAACGCGCCCGAGGGCTCGCGGTAGCCATCGTGACGGGCCGGATGTCCCGTCCGCAGCACCGTGGCGAGCGCCAGCCGAGGGTCTAATCGCCACCGGCTTCCTTCCGACACATCAGGCGGATGGGCCCCTACACGCGCCACCACGGTGGCGACGCCGTCGGGATCAAGGCGGACGATGATCGACGCGTCAGCATCGAGAACCGCGGCAACCTCCTGATTGACCGCGCGGAACACCTCGACCGGAGGGGCACCTCGGGCAACCAGGGTCGCGACCCGCCGGAGTGCCGCCTGCTCGTCGGTGACCTGCTGACGTTTGGCCCGCGCCTCGGCATTCGATATCGCCATCGCGATGAGCTCCGCGAAATCGGCCAGACGCGCTTCCGTCTCGGCCGGGGGACGGTCCTCCTTCGAGGAGACCATGATCACGATCCCCCACAAACGTCCCTCGACGACGATCGGGGCGCCGACGCCCGACTGTCCACCTACGCGGCGGGCCAGCGCGGTGGCCGCGCTCGGGTCCTCGCGTCGGTAGCTGTCGATCCGGACTGGACGGCCGGTTTGGAGCACGAGCGTGACGACGTTCTGACCACCGAGAGGGACAGTCGTGCCGACGGCGGAACTTTCGCCGGTGCGGCTCCAGCTGCCAGTGACCGTGGCCGTGTGGCGCTCGTCGTAGCGGAGCACGCCGGCGTCGGCATCGAAGAGCTGTCCCACCTCTCGGGCCACGGCCGCGAATAGCTCGGGCGAGAGCGCGGCACGCACGACCAACGTTGCGACCCGGCGCAGCGCCGCCTGCGCCTCGGCCACGTGGCGCAACTCCTCACGCGCATCGGCGCTTGCCACCGCGGCGGCGACCAAGTCGGTGAACGCCGCGAGCTGGTATTCGATGCCGCTCGGGAGCTCGCGCGGCTGCAGCGAGCCGACGATGATCACACCCCACAGGCGACCCTCAACGGTGATCGGCGCGCCGGCCGAGGACCGTGCCAACTCGCGCGCCAGCCGCGTCGCGGGCGCCGGGTCCTCCGGGATGGAATCGACGCGCGCGGGCTTGCCGGTCTCGAACACGCGAGTCGTTACGTTCTCGCCGCCGATGCTTACCCGTCGCCCTACGAACCGAGGCTCGGCGTCTCTGCTCCACCCACCGACGAACGCGACACCGTCCACGTCATACCGGCCGACCAGCACGACATCGGCGGCCCGCACCACCCGTCCGACTGCCTCCGCGACCACCGCGAATATCTGCTGGGCCGGTGCGCCACCCGCCACCAGCGTTGCGACTTGACGCAGCGCCGCCTGGTCACCCGCGCTTCTCTCGGGTTCAGCCGCCAAGCTGCTCATCTCACGCGATCCCTACCGCGCCGACGCTACTCGCTTGCCGCCCGTGAAGCAAGCCCCGGCGCCGCATCGAGGCTGCCAGGCGAGGTTGGGTGGCTACTCATGGAGACGCTGGAGAGCGACCAGTCGCTTTAGTTCCAGCCGGCTCTGCTCCCGAACGGGACCGTGGTCCCGATCGCCCACACCTCGCCGATGCCCTCGCGCGTCATCTTGAAGGCCTCGAAGATGATCATGCTGTTCGGCGCTCCGAATGGCACCTCTCCACCGGGCTGGTCGATGTCTCCGGGGTGATCGAAGACGACGATCGCGTGGCACAGTCCCCGTTCCTCGTCGACGATCGGAAAGCGGCGGTCTCGGATCGCCTCGATGTATCGGTAGTGACCGGCGGTGATCTGCGGACCGACGTCGAGCGCCAGGTACATCTGATGCTCCTCGAGGTCATCGGGATCGCGCGAGCTGTCACCGAACCCGTTGACGAGCCGCTGCGTGTGCTCGCGCATGTGTCGACCAGCTCGATGCCATCAAAGTACGCCGCCGCGCCCGCGACGAGCTCGGCGCGGGACACGCTGCGAGGGTCCACGACCTCGTGCAGCTGGGGCGCGAACCTCGGGCTCGAAGACATCTCCGCCCCGGACGAGCACCGTCTCGATCGCGGCGATGGTTCGTCCTGCCGCTTCGAGCCGGACGCCGAAGCTCGCCGGGCCTCGGATCTCCTCCAGGACCCCCAGAGTAGGCGGCTTGCCGAGCGTCGAGGTCGACGAAGTAGTGCCCGCCGGCAGGCGCTGCGGCTCGCCCGCACCCAGCGCCTCCAGGTACAGGTCGGCGAGCTGGATCAGACGCTCGCGGTCGGTTTGCACATCGACGGTCATCCTGGCTCCTTTCAGGGGTGGCGCCAATCAGGCGGGTCGGTAGCCGTCGGGGT